>JANMNK010000952.1:0-5530 GCA_031373875.1 Pirellulaceae bacterium
CTGCTGTTACTCGACTGATTTGGCTGAGTTACATGAAGACTAGTGCTTTTTCATTGCAAAACTTTTGGGTTCGAAAACTGTAGGACGGGTCTCCAGGCCCGTCTTTTGTGGATACAGCCGGGCCTGGAGACCCGTCCTACAACCCCAAAATTTAGCAGTAGCTGTGCACTAGTTCGACGGTTGCGCTTCGCTGGTGAACTACCGATGTGAAGCAAAATTAATTGGCATGCGATCGTCGTGTTGTGATCTTAAGCTCGATGCTTTCCTGCTTTTGCTCGATAGAGTGGCGACAATCCTGGCGCTGCGTTTTACGTTGCATCTAGGCTGGTTGTAATCCGCTGAAACGCATTAGCGTAGGGCCATCGCAATTTGGACCGGATGCCACCTCGTGCCAGCCAATTTTCCTTAATCCGAATTGGTGGATAGTAAAATGTACGGGAGTTCACTGGTTTCGATGGGAAGTGGGGTGGGGAACTCTCGAAAGTCGACAGGGAATGATTAGTATGTAGAGAACTGCATACAGGCGTGCGTTGGGCTGGCGATATCTTGCTTTGGCTGGCTTCATTCGATTCGGTCCAGAGCCAAGCACTTACAAAGTCACAACTAACGACGAACAATTCGTTGAAATTGGTTTGTCGATCACAGCAATGTTTCACTAAGTTTTGGAGAGACGATGAAGATTACCAAGGCGATTATTACGGCCGCTGGGCCGGGTCAGACTGCGTTGCCATTGCAACGGTTGGTGGATTGCGACGGGGTCGAGAAGTCCGCGTTGGAGATGATCGTCGAGGAAGTTGATTCTGCTGGGATCGATTCGGTTGCTGTTGTGATCCGACCGGGCGACGACGAAGCTTACCGACGAGCTGGCGGCAAGTACGTCGACCGCATCAAGTTTGTTATCCAGAATCAACCTCGTGGCTATGGCGATGCATTATTGGCAGCGCGCGACTTTACCGAATCGCAACCCGTGCTTCATCTCGTAGGCGATCACGTGTATTTGAGCAAGACGGCGAAACGATGTGCTCAGCAACTGGTTGAGGTCGCCCATGCGGAAAAATGTGCGGTGAGTGCCGTGCAGTCGACCCGTGAAACAATGCTGCCTTACTTTGGCGCGATCGGCGGGACACGTTTGCCGCAGACGGATCACTTGTACGATGTTCGTCGCGTTATCGAAAAGCCCACACCGACTCAAGCCGAGCAAGAATTGAATGTGGCTGGTTTTCGCAGTGGCCACTATTTGTGTTTCTTCGGCATGCATGTTTTGACGCCCACGGTCATGACCATTTTGGCTGAATTAGCCAAGCGGCACGATCGCCCGGTCCCATTGGCCGAAGCTATGAATGAGCTAGCGACGCGCGAACGGTACTTGGCCTGTGAGATCGCTGGTGCGCGATACAACATGGGGGTCAAGTACGGTTTACTGTCTACGCAACTGGCCCTGTCGCTTGCCGGGGTTGACCGCGATCGCGTGTTGAGTGAGATGGTCGAACTGCTTGCTTCTCAAGCGCCTGCCACCTCGGCGTAAACGTCTCTCTCCAAAACCGACTCGCTTTCCTGGTACGTCGATGACGAGCGAGTACAGCGACGACGGGTTATCTTAATTCAAATTGTCTCTCCAAAGTTTGCGATGCACGTATGACAACCACGCCAATTTCTCCCGCCCAACTAGATCACTGGATCGAGACCATCGTCTCTGAAGATGACGATAAACGCAATCGATCTCTGGAATCGCTTTGCGAAGGACTGAGTGCCCCAGAGCTGCTCGATGCGGCTCAGCGACTTGACGACTTCTGGCGTGTCACGAGCAATCTCTATCATCGCGTGCGAGCTTTATTTTTCCTTGCCGCGATCTACCGATACCATTTGCCTAGTGTGCTGCCAGCAACTCAAGATGGATTGATTTCTTTCGAAGCGCACGAGCATTTGCTGGGTCGCCGTTTTGTCGAGGCGATCGACGAGCTGCTGTCAGATCAGCGTTCGAATGGTACCAACACGTCACTCGCTAGCGCACTCGCAAGGGCTTACCATCAGCTCGGTTTTCAAACTTTGGCGGATCAAGTTCGCCGAAGTGTGCGAACCGTGCGCGGCAATCAATGGATGTTCCGCGTTGGCTATCCTGCAGAACATCCGCTGCGGCTTGCTCGTCGGTTGCTCGAAGTCGATCCGAGCACGAACGACTATCCGATCTTGTGTGAAAAGACTTCGGTGCGGATGGATTTTACGCACTCGGGTTGGAGCGATATCTTTTTCTTGGGAATGGATTTTCCCGAAGGAGCACGCGTTATCAACGCATCGATCGACTTGGCCGTCCATGGCCGCGATCCCTATCCGCGACCTCCTATCGAAGCCTATGTTCGTGTCATCGATCGCCCGGTGCTTCGACTAGTTAGCGTCGACTTGGGAGCCGAAGCCGAGATTACGGAGATCGACGAAGTCTTTGACTTTGCAAAAGATTACCTTGGCCTATTAAAAGCTGCGGTTATCGCTTCGGGTATCGTACCACCGGCTATGGAAGGTTGCCATCAAAAAGCAAGCGTCTTGCTGCGGACAATGCTTGGCCGACCAGGATTGGGATTGGAAGTTGTCAGTCAAGTCAACGACATTCCCAAAGGCTCGCGATTGGCTGTCTCGACGAACTTACTCGGTAGTTTGATTTCGATTCTCATGCGAGCTACCGGACAAATCGAAGAGCTGGAAGGGGGTCTCGAAGAGCGCGATAGGCGGCTTGTCGCGGCGCGAGCTATTCTCGGCGAGTGGATCGGCGGATCGGGCGGAGGCTGGCAAGATTCCGGTGGCGTTTGGCCAGGCATTAAATTGATCCATGGATGCGTTGCGTCCGAAGGAGACCCCGAATTCGGAATCAGTCGAGGTCGATTATTGCCGCAACACGTGGCTTTGACGGACGACTACATTTCTAGCGAAACGCGCAAGCGATTGCAGGAATGTTTGATTTTGGTTCACGGTGGCATGGCCCAAAATGTCGGCCCGATTCTTGAGATGGTGACGGAAAAATACCTGGTACGCGGTGAAAAGGAATGGGCGGCGCGGCAACTTGCGATCAAGATCCTTGATCAAATGTTGGATGCTTTGCGAGCTGGCGATTTGAAACGCGTTGGCCAACTGACGACTGAGAATTTCACGGGACCGCTGCAAGCCGTTATTCCTTGGTGCACCAACGTCTTTACGGACACGCTGATCGCGAAAGCCAAGAGTCGTTTTGGCGATCGGTTTTGGGGATTTTGGATGCTTGGCGGGATGTCGGGCGGGGGCATGGGTTTCATCTTTGAACCGTCCGTGAAAACCGAAGCTCAAGAGTGGCTTGCCGAAACCATGCTCAAGACCAAACGCGACATGCAAACTCGGTTGCCGTTTGCAATGGATCCCGTGGTGTATGACTTTGCGATTAACGACCGCGGAAGCTGGGCGACACTGCTTGTCGGTGACGAAGGCGGTATGCCGGACGGTTACTACGGAATCGTGGCTCCTAAGTGGATTAAACGCGACTTGCGAGATTTGAGCGAGCAAACGCAACGCGAACTCATGCGACTAGGACATGCTTGTCGCGAAGGCAGTACAACGGGGCGATGGCTGCTGGAACGCATTCTGCCGACTTCTCGCAAAGAGGATACGAATGTCAATTCGCTGAAGGAGTTACTGAAGGAAAACGGTTTTGACCGCGAGCAGCATGAGCAGATTCGAACCGATTTGCGTTCCGGCAGAATTGGACTTTCACAAAATAGATTGCCTTCGAAAACGACGTTGCAGGACGCGACGCCCGATGACGTGATCGACACTCGCGATGCGAATGATCAGAGCGCATTGGACGCAGGAAGGCTTGCCATCAGCGAAGGACAAGTTGCCGTCGTGACGCTCGCCGCAGGAGCAGGCAGCCGATGGACGGGCGGAGCAGGGGTGGTTAAGGGGCTTCACCCATTTTGGAAACTCGGTGGAACGCATCGGAGTTTCGCGGAAGTGCATTTGGCCAAGTCCCGTAAAGTTGCTGAGACGTTTGGTGTCGATTTGCCCCACGTGTTTACGACAGGCTACATGACGCATCGGCCGATCGAAGAGTATTTGGCTCAGACCAAGAACGCGGGCTACCCCGGCACCGTGTACTTGTCCCGAGGCATGTCGGTCGGTTTGCGACTCACGCCAACCGTCCATGACTTGCGGTTCTTCTGGGAGGAAATGCCGCAGCAAATTTTAGATGAACAACAACAGAAGGTCCGCGAAAGCCTGCGAACAGCCCTCGTGAATTGGGCCAGCAGTGTGGGCGAAGCTTCTGACTACACGACCAATGTTCCTTTGCAATGTTTGCATCCCGTGGGGCATTGGTACGAAGTCCCTAACATGATGCGAAACGGTCTGCTGCATCAGATGCTGACCAAGCAACCGAACTTGAAGTATTTGATGTTGCACAACATCGACACGCTTGGCGCGTCCGTCGATCCACTGATGCTCGGGCATCACATTCAACGCAACGCTAACTTGACGTACGAAGTTATCAGTCGCCGGATCGATGATCGTGGCGGAGGATTGGCGCGCGTCGACGGCAAGCTTCGGCTGCTGGAAGGCTTGGCGATGCCGCATGAACAGGACGAGTTTAAACTTAGCTACTACAATTCGATGACAACGTGGATTGACATCGACCGATTGTTGCGAGTTTTTGGGTTAACTCGAAGTCAGCTTGGCAATAGCGTACTCGTCGACGAAGCGGTTCGCCGAATGGCCCTTCGCATGCCGACTTACATCACGATCAAGGACGTAAAGAAACGTTGGGGGCATGGACAGGAAGATGTGTATCCAGTCATCCAATTCGAAAAACTCTGGGGTGACATGACGAGCCTCTCTGAAGTCGACTGCGAGTTTTTGGTTGTGGATACTTCGCGCGGCCAGCAGCTCAAGGACCCGGCTCAACTCGACGGTTGGTTGCGCGATGGCTCGGCTCATGCCATTGAGCAGCTTTGCTCCTGGGGAAAATAGACGTTTACTGACAAGCAGCAAGCTGCGCGTTGTCCGATCACTTGCCGGTCAGTTTATCGAGAATCCCTTTGGTGGCTTCGCGAAAACCGTTGAGCGTGGATTCTTGCATCAAGTTGCCTTTGTTGGCTTTCATGATGGCCACGGCTAACGCCTGGTGGTTTTGCCAATCTTGCAACGAAAAATTGCGAATGTCGACGTAGGGTTGTTCGAATTTGGCGGCAAGTTTTGGGACCAAATGAAAACCTTCTTTGGAACGTACGAGGTGGTAGTTCATGCTCAGGAACATACCCGCAGCACCGAAAAAAACTCCCAACGCGAAAGTCGAAAACCGTTTCATAACGTCGCCTCCTGCAATTTCTTAAAAATACTGAACTCGTTTTGCTAGCGAATCACGGAAAGCGAGAAACGACGCAGCACCACTGTTGCTTAATCTATACTTGCCGAGATACGAAAAGGCAAGTCGTCGTTGTTCATCTCTCACGAGCAGAAGGCTATGCTGCGGGCGATCGAAACTCAAACAACGATATGACGAGATGCACAAACAGAA
>JANMNK010001061.1:0-2333 GCA_031373875.1 Pirellulaceae bacterium
CACGACGTACTGGTTGTGGATGATTTCGTGGTAAACATAGATTGGGGGACCAAACTTCTTGAGGGTCAAATCAAGGCTTTCGATCGCCATGTTGACGCCTGCACAGAATCCCCTGGGTGACGCTAATATGATTTCCATCAAATTCTCACACAAACTAATTTGACACGGTTTGAACAGCAGTAGAACTTCACGTTATCATAGCTGGATTAGCAATACTCGGCTGCGTCCATCCTCCATTTCACTCTAAACCCATCCATTACATAGGTTTTACATGATGCTTGCTCCCGGAAAAGTATGCGGGCAAGCTTTCTTGGGTGAACTTGACGAATGGGGCCCGTTGTCCAATAAGTCAGCGAGCCTCGAACAAGCCGAAAAGTATTGCGAGCACTTGGCAAAGTCACATTACGAAAACTTTTCGGTCGCCAGTTTTTTAGTGCCCGGTAAATTGCGTCAACATTTTTTCAATATCTACGCCTATTGTCGCTGGTCCGACGATTTGGCTGACGAGCTGGGTGATGCGGACAAGTCGACGGAATTGTTGACTTGGTGGCAAGGACAATTAGCAGAGTGTTTCTCGGGTCAAGCTCGGCATCCCGTGTTTGTGGCTTTGCGATCGACCTTGGACCAGTTCCCGCTTTCGATTACGCCATTTTCTGATTTGTTGTCGGCTTTCACTCAGGATCAAAAAGTTCTTCGCTATCCGGATGATGCGACGCTTTTGAACTATTGCAACCGAAGCGCGAATCCGGTGGGACGTATTATTTTGGGGTTGGCCAAAATTGACGATCCGCAGTGTTTGCAATGGAGCGACAACATTTGCACGGGCTTGCAACTCGCCAATTTCTGCCAAGACATGAAACGTGATGCGCTCATGAATCGAATTTATCTGCCGCAGTCTCGATGGAAACAGTTTTCATTGGATGAACAGGAAATATTGGATGGTGTTGCCACGCGCGGCTTGAGGGCAAGTGTCGAGTGCTGGGTGAACGAGACGCGACAATTTTTTTATGCGGGGCGACCTTTGCTGCAATCTGTTCCAATGTGGCTTGGACGGGACTTGCAACTGTTCGTGAGAGGTGGTTTGGCCATACTCGATGCGATCGCTCGAAATAAATTTGATGTCTGGAGCAACCGAATTGAATTGAGTCGATGGGCGAAACTACAGATCGTCGCCAAGGCATGTTTGACGTCGTCCATAATGCAGCGAAAAACAACGCCATGAAAAACGACGAACTTCAAAAAAGTTATCGCTGGTGCCAGCAAGTCGCCCGTCGAAGCCACAGTAGCTTTTATCATTCCTTTGCGCTGCTCCGTCCTGATAAAGAACGAGCGATGTCGGCACTTTATGCCTTTGCCCGAATCGTCGATGATGTTGGCGACGGTGATCCCAACAACCGCTCCGCCGAAGCATTAGATTCTTGGCGCACTTGGCTCGATTCGCTGTGCAGTGCGGAAACTACGAAGCAAACGCCAGAACAGATCGCGCTTCGCCCGGCTTTTGCAGATATGGTTTACAAATACGAAGTACCGGTTCAGTTATTTCACGATTTGCTGTCGGGCATTGAATCGGATCTGGAAGTTAACCCGCAGAAAGCTAGTTGGAACGAGTTGGAACAATACTGCTATTGCGTGGCGGGAACTGTTGGGTTGGCGTGTATTCGGATTTGGGGCGGCGATGCGGCCGCTGTTGCGGAATCGGCAAAGCATTGCGGCGTCGCATTCCAATTGACGAATATCCTGCGCGATGTTCGCGAGGATGGGCGGCAGGGCAGAATCTATTTTCCCCAAGATGACATGGCTGCTTTCGGCGTTTCCCGACAAGCATGGCTTGCGATGCGACCTGATGGCGACTGGCAGGGACTTCTCGGGGCGTACGTCGAGCGAGCCAAGGCAAATTATCAAGCGGGCTATCAAGTTGGTTACGCGATCGAACCTGACAGCCAGCGAATGTTTCACCTCATGTGGTCGACTTACAGGCGATTGCTTGACGAAATTAGCGTCAAGCTACCCCGTTTGTTTGAGCAACGCGTGTGTCTTTCGTCGATAACCAAGTTTCGATTGGCTGCCACGCATTTCGTAACTCCACTGTATTTGCTCAATGCACCCTTTCGCGCAGCACCCTTTCGCGGATCGTCAGTTTCGGCGGACAAGTCATAATGGGCCAGGAATCGCATGGGAACGGGAAAAGTGTCCTGATCATCGGGGGCGGACTGGCAGGAATAGCTGTCGCGATCCGACTTGCAAAATCCGGGTACAGTGTTCAGCTTTGCGAAGCTCGACGAAGACTTGGGGGGCGAGTTGGCTCGTTCACGGATTCCGCGTCGGGTCAGCAA
>JANMNK010000128.1:0-2681 GCA_031373875.1 Pirellulaceae bacterium
GTTTTTGATACAGTCAGATTGTGCACTGACTGATCGGGCCTAATAGCATTGCCGTCTTTTCCGATACAACTTTTCTTAGGTCAATCGCCACATCAATGAACCAAGTTCCCACAACAGATGGATTGACCCGTTCTGGTTTTCAGCCGAACGCTGCGCCTAACGTTGAGAAGCATCCGGGCAAGCCACACGAAGAGGTCGAGAGGGAAAAAGCGGTCGGTGCATTTGAAATCAAGTTTCTCGTCAATTTCGACTTGGCTAAAAAGATAGCCGAACATGCCAAGAAGTACTTGCCCCCGGACCCTCATGCCGAGCCGGAAATCGGAGACGGCTACCGAGTTTCTAGCCTTTATTTTGATACGCCGCACTTGGATGTTTTTCGTCAAAACGGGGTTTGGAAAAGGTCAAAATTTCGCTTGCGCCGGTACGGTTCGTCTTCGGTAATCTTTGCAGAAAGAAAATCAAAACGACGCGGCCTAGTAACCAAGCGTCGCTACGCGATACATGAGTCGGAGATTCCACTGTTGCAATCGGACACTTGCGATATGGCTTGGCAAGGAGCTTGGTATCATGGCCGAATTCGATCAAGGAACCTCTATCCCACAATGCGGATTTGCTATAACCGACTGGCTTTGACTGACGTGAACGAGCATGGCCCAATTCGGTTCACCATCGATCGTAGTCTCCGCTACCTTTCGACCGATTCATTTGACTTATCGCCTCTCAGCCAATATCGGACATTGCTCGACAATGCTGCGATCGTCGAAATGAAGTTTCGCAAGTCGATGCCAATTTATTTTAAACAAATGCTCGGCGATTATGGTTTAACTCCCACAGCAGTTTCCAAATATCGTTTGAGCGTCGCCGATTGCGGGCTTGATCAGCAAAGGTTGGCGGTGTAGTCAATGCAAATTCCTGGGCTCCCGTTAACTGAACCCTTCTTGCAATCCGCCAGCTACGTCGAAGTGGTATCGCAGATGGTAACCGCGTTGTTGCTCGGCGTTGTCATCGTCGGCGTCTATCGTTTCGTACGCCGCAAGCAACAAGTCGATCACACGTTCCCAGTGACCCTGGTCCTTTTGACGGTACTAATTTCTATCGTTACGCAGGTCATCGGCAGCGATGTCGCGAGAGCTTTTAGTCTTGTCGGTGCGCTGTCGATTGTGCGATTTAGGACCGTTGTCGAAGATACGTTGGACATTGGTTTCGTAATCTTCGTGGTCGTGATTGGAATGGCAGTCGGCTCCGGTCAATGGCAGATTGCGTTGCTGGGAACAGGTATTGTCGGATTGGCAGCAGCCCTGATGCATGAAGTTGCCTATAAACTTTTTGACCCTAGGGTACCTCAGAGTTTCGCGATTCTTAAAATCCGACTCACTATCGGCTCGGAACCCATGCGACGATTGGATGATTCGCTGCGATCGACATTCGCCCAAGTCAATCTTGTCTCTACCGAAACGAGCCGCGGGGGTAGTGCGATTGATATCCTTTATCGTGTTCTCCTGACGCAATCTATCGATCCCGTTCAAATCGTTAATCAAATCAACAGTGTTGAAGGCGTTCAAAGCGTCTTTTACGAATCCGAGCCAACTTCAAAAAAGAACTAAACCATCAGACCCAAGAACGGAAAAACTATCTGTCATGCGCAACTTTTTGATCAAATTCAGCGTTGGGGCGATTGCTCTGTGCAGCCCGATTATGCTAAGTGGACAAGAGCGTCGACCCGGTGACCCGCCTCCCGGAGGACAATTCGGGCAGGGTGGTCCTGGGCAGGGTGGTCGCGGGATGGGTGGTCCGATGATGATGATGGGCGGTCCCATGATGGGAGGTGGCGGGATCAATATTCTCGAAATGCAGGAAGTTCAAAAGGAACTTGCAATTCGCGATGAGCAGAAAGCACCGCTGCAAGAAGCAATTCAAGCTGAGCGAGATCGTATTCGGACCGTAATGGAGTCCTTTGATCCAGGCGAAATGTTTTCATTGCCACCCGAAGAACGGCAAGCGAAGATGGCTGACATGGCCAAGAAAATGGATGCAGGCCTAGAGGAATCCGTCAAGCAACTTTCCGAGTTCTTTGACGAAAAGCAAATCGCTCGTTTGCGTCAACTCATGCTGCAGCGCGAAGGACTGCGAGCATTTGAGCGGTCCAATGTGGCAGAAGCATTAAAGCTTACGGACGAACAACGAACGAAATTAAAAGAGCTGTTAGCGCAATCCAATCCTATCGGAGGATTCGGCCCGGGCGGTGGAGGACCAGGGGGCTTTGGCGGACCTTCCGGCGGACGTGGTGGAACTGTTGCACCCGGAGGAGGACCAGGATTTGGTGGCCCCGGATTTGGCGGTCCTCCTGACTTTGCGGCAATGCAACAACTAGCGGAAAAATCCCGCGACGAATTCCTCGCGGCTTTGTCGGATGAACAACGCGGCAAATGGGAACGCCTCAAGGGCAGCGAATTTCGGTTTCCCCAACAGACAATGAGCTTTGGCCCTCCGGGTATGGGAGTGACTACAAAGCTTGTTGCGAAATTCGACAAGAACAAAGACGGTTGGCTCAATGGCGTAGAACGTGACGCGGCCCGAGCCGAGGCAAAATCGGGTGCGGGACAAGGCATGTTTGGCGGTCCCGGTGGTCGCATGGGAGGCGGCCCAGGTGGACCAGGTGGACGTGGTGGTCCCGGCGGCGG
>JANMNK010000135.1:0-8997 GCA_031373875.1 Pirellulaceae bacterium
ATCGGTGCTGCGTGCATATTCCTTCCATTCGTCCCCCGCCAACGTTCCGTCGCGAGCGATAAATTGAACTCCATGCCGATCGTACAATTCGTCGCGAGCACCGTTCGAATTGTCATTGCCGTACATGAAATCGAGGCCGGTACCTCCGTACAACGTGTCGAATACAGTCCCACCCAACATGCGATTGAGACCGGTATCTTCTGGGGCGTAGGGAGACGAAGTTCCATCTGAATCCAAGAACCCGTCGGGAATCGGATTCCCAAGCTCATCGACTGCCCCAGATAAGTCGCCATTGTTATCCGTCAGTGTTCCATCTGGCTTGACAAAGACTCCGAATTGACCGCCAAGTGACGGGTTGCTGGACCAAGCGAATATTGCGTTTTGACCTTGGCCTCCTATCTGATCGTCATTGCCTGCACCGCCGTACAGCGTGTCAAAGTCCGCTATTAAACCTTGGCCTGGTCCGCCATCTCCAAACAGCAAATCGTCGCCGGCCATCCCGTACATGGTGTCGCTACCGAAACCGCCATCAAGCCGATCGCGGGCCCCGCTGCCGGTCAAAATATCGTTGCCAGGTCCGCCATCCAGAACGCCAACGTAATCGTCGCTTCGCGCGATGAGATCCGATACGTCAAGAGCGCTTGCACCCGCAACAAACGAGATATCGTCGTCGCCCAGCAATCCGGAAACACGAACTTGTTCGACCAATGGCACACCGTTCGGATCGGCTGGATTGGCAAAGTTTCTCCAAGTGGCTCGAATGGACCTTCCGTTGAAACTGACCAGCATCTGCGGTTGAGCGGCCGCAGTTTGACTGATTCGAATAACATCGTTGCCTGAAGTTCCTTCGACCAACAAGATGTCGGTCGCATTATCATCCAGCGCATCACCGGATACTTCATTTCCAAAATGACCGTGAAACGATTCCACGGCTGGCGAAGCGTATTCTGGATTCGAGTCCAGAATCAGCATGTCGATGCCAGTACCGCCGCGAAGTGTATCGTTTCCGTTTTGACCTTCTAGCCAATCGGAGTCGAATCCGCCCCAGATTATGTCATTGCCGCCACCGCCGTAAATTTTGTCTTCGCCACTTCCACCGAACAGTTGATCATTCGCTCCTGTCACCGCTGCATCGGGATTCGTAGCGTAATCGGCTCCGATCAAGTAGTCACCGAGAATCGTGTCGTTGCCCGTGTCGCCAATAATGATTTCTTTGCGAATGTTGCCATACAGCCAGTCACCGCTGGCTCCACCATGCAATTCATCGCCGACCAAGATCGTTTCTTGAGCGAGATTTTCTGTGCCTGCAAACGCCCACAGATAATCGATACCGTTGCCACCATACAGTCTCTGTCCTGACAAACGATGCTGGGGCACACCGTTTACGATGATGTTATTTCCGGCATCTCCGAACAGATGGTCAGCGCCATCGTCGCCGTACAACTGATCAATACCATCATCGCCGTGAAGAATATCGTTGCCACCGCCGCCGCG
Organism: Pirellulaceae bacterium; assembly: GCA_031373875.1. Lineage (GTDB taxonomy): Bacteria > Planctomycetota > Planctomycetia > Pirellulales > Pirellulaceae > JANMGV01. The sequence continues at coordinate 1,495 of JANMNK010000135.1, forward strand.
AATGACGTCGTCGCCAGTTCCACCACGCACGTTGTCATGTGCCGCGCCACCATCGACGTAGTCGGCACCCTGCTCGCCATCGAGATCGTCTTCGTCACCGCCCCCAAACAACCAGTCGGTATCGTCACCGCCGCGCAGTAAATCTTGGCCGTCATCAAAGGCACCTATGACAGTTTGCCCGCCCAGCAAACTTGGCACAACACGAGGAGGAGCAAATCCGGTTGGATTGGCAGCCTCGCTGGTCGCCCAGTCCATCGGTAGCGAAACGGCATTAGCATCAAATGGCAAGAACTCTGTGGGGCCGAATGAATCGATTCCACCCCAGAGAATGTCGCGACCACCTTGCCCCCGAATATCATCGCTACCCGTTCCGCCCACGACAAAGTCATTACCATTGCCCGCTTGAACGACGTCATTGCCGGCACTTACCCAGGCTCGATCATCGCCATTGCCCAAAAATACAGTGTCGATACCGAATCCTGAATAAACGACGTCGTTGTCATCTCCGGTATCGATAAAGTCATCGCCTTCACCCGTTTCGACGAGATCCAGCCCAGCAAAAGTTATAACGCGATCCGAACCGGTTCCGGAATAAACGATGTCGTTACCCAAGTCACCGTAAACGCGGTCCGCATGCGACTCAGGCGCGCCCGGTCCCGGAACATCCGTTTCGATATCGCTGTAGACAGTGTTAACATCTGCTGCTGAGCCACCGCCCGCTTCACTAACACCTGCCAAGATTGTATCGCTGCCCCATCCACCGACGACGCGATCGCTACCCAGTCCAGCATTGACAAAGTCGTCACCGAGCCCAGCATCGATAATATCATTCCCGGCAAAGGTTTGAATTTCATCATTACCGCTGCCACCGGTTACCGTGTCGACACCCGTATCACCAAAGATACGGTCATTGCCATCACCGCCGTCAATTGTGTGGACCACATCGACATCGGTGCTTTCGGGAACGTCGCCAGCAACAATGTAATCGTCGCCGTCGCCACCAATCAATTCATCGGACCCTAAACCGCCGTACATAACATCGCTACCGGTCCCACCCGAGATCTTGTCGTTACTCGCACCACCTTTGAGAATGTCCGCACCGGCACCCCCGTCTATCTCGTCGTTGCCAAGTCCGCCTTCGGTTTGGTCTTGCCCATCACCACCGCGAATTACGTCTCGACCATCGTCGCCACGAATGTAATCATCGCCAGCATCGCCATCGATCGTGTCATTATCCAAACCACCCTGGATCGAATCGTTACCCTCGTTGCCAGTGATCGTATCGGAACCTTCTTCGCCATCGATGCGATCGGCACCCGTACCGCCTCGAATAACGTCTGCTCCCAATCCACCTAAGATCTCGTCATCGCCATCATCGCCTTCGAGCGTGTCATTGTCGGCAAGTCCAGATAGCTTGTCTCGACCGGCTCCACCCGACAGCCTGTCAATTTTCGGGCCACCAACCAACTCGTCGTCGCCTTCATCGCCACGTAGAATTGCAGGACCACCCCCAGCGAACAAACGGTCATTACCAACCCCGCCGCTGATTTCGACAGGTATGGTTACATCGGATTCGATGCGTATCGTGTCGTCGCCTGCTCCGCCATCGCCACGAATTTTCTGAACGCCACTGTACGTTTGCGTAAGTCCAAACGCCGAAACGATTACTTGACCGGCATTTGGTCCTTTACGGACAATGACTTCTTCGTTGGCATCGGAAGTGTCTTCGTGCAAACGTCGACCAGCTCGTGATCCGACGTTGAGCACCAAATCGCCGCCTTCCATTTCCGCTAAGACCGGTGGTTGCGGCGGATCGACTCGAGTCTGGGTGCTGAAATCGAGCAAGGTGATATTCACCAGCTCGAATCGCTCGTCAATGATCGTTAGCGTGATGTCAAAGAAGCCAAGATCCAACTCGGCTTTGATCTTGATGATAGCGGCCAAGCCCGCGTAGACTTTGCCATCCAGGTCGAAGATGTTTTCGATGCCGCTAAATGCGTTATTCACCAATTCATCGACGTGCACTTTGCCGTCGTTGTTCGGGTCATTCAAATTGAAATTGACGGTCGCAAAAACTCCGCCCTCGACTCCGGCGATCAAACTGATTTTTGCCGGCCCCAAATCAAGCTCCAGCCCAGCAACGGCTGCTGCAGTAAAGCTGCCCCCGAAAGTAACCTCGGGGACATCGACATTTTGAGCGTTCGTATCGGCGACGAAAAATCCGTTGAACAAATCCGTCGGATCGCCACTTTCCGTAAACTGGCGAATTCCGCGTGTGTCGAATCCAAATTCAAAGTCCGCTCGAACATTGATCTGACCACCGAGGATCACGCTGAGGAACGGCGGGAAGATCGGCAAAAACTGACTGTACGCAGCGTCGGCGCGTAATTCGGGCATGTCGTATCAGAACAAGTCCACGTCCTTGCCCATCAACAACTGGAATCCGGACATCGGATTGTCAAACAATGGGAAGTACAATCCTCGGCTGTCAACGCTGGGTACTTCGTCCGCACGTTTCACAAAGTCTTTGGCGATGCCGCTAAGCTGTGCTTTGGGCATTGGAATCTGACCGGCACCTGTTCCGCGACTCGTGATATCGTTGATCGGAGCGCTCTTTAGATCTGACGTTGGATTCCTGAAATCGAATCCGTTCAAATTAAAGCTGCCGAGCATGATGCTGCCTGAACCGATGCTGGCCACCATGTCGGCAAGGTCCAAGATTGTGTCCGCAGCTTCAATAAATTTCCGCGTGGATGCGGGCAAGTAACCAAAGAACTCTGCAATGTCCAACAGCGACGTCGGGCCCGCCAAATCCGACACCACGGGAATCGGCGCAGTGAGTACATCGATAATGGGCTTGAGAGGCCGGATGATATCGGTTATTTCGGTCAAGATCGGCCCGAACAAATTGTTGATCACTTGTCCAGCGTCCAATCGAACGTTGGCAAACGTAATCTGTGGCATTCCCCCAAACGATGCGCCTCCCATCCCCGTACTCGCGTTCAGGAAGTCCCAGTCGAGCGTAAAGTCCGCAAGGATTCGCGGGAAATTCACGTTGCCTGCGAAGCTCGTCACGATATCCAAGTTGATCAACGCATCGGCATTGAACTTGGCGTCGATAATGCTCGACAAAGCCGGCCCGGATGAAATTTCGGCAAAGCTTAATTTGCCATCGTTGTTGGGATCCTTCAAATCAACTTGAAACGATCCCGAAAAATGTGTTGGATTGGCAACATCGTCAGTGACGTCGAGTTGCAAGAAACCAAGTTCACCGCGACCGGCAAACCCTGGTGTCGTGACGTCGATAAAGAATCCTAACTCGTTCGATTTACGAGTATCCAAGTACACGCCTTGGGCTTTGCTAACTCCAAACCCAAGATCAAATTCGAATCGCGTCTTTAATACAACATTACCCGCGACATCCAATCCCAAGCCTGGCAATCCGATATCAAAGTCGATTGGTAAACTTGACAACACCATCTCGCGCTGGCCAAGTTTCATCTGGAACTGAACGTCGTCGGTACTGGCGTTGGGATTGTTAGGCGTGATGATAACGTCTTGGCTGTTGACGGTTCCATCGCTGTTCGTATCCAACAACCAGTTCAACCCCCCCGGCCCTAGTGCTTCGAAGAAAACCGTTTGGACGACATTTACGCCTAGGGCACCCGCGTTTTCTAAATTGTCCGAAACGCGATTCTTGAGATCGACAATGAATCTAGCTGCGTCTTGCAGGTTGGTTCCAATTAGCGGCAGATTGTGATTGAACACACCCGTGTCCAATGCAAACTCCAGCAACGAGAAAAGACCTTCCCATCCACCGATCAACGTACCTAAATCTGTCGACAGATTGATTCCGTTGAATGCATTAGCAAAATTGGGCGCATCAAACGTCGTGCTGCCTGCGATGTTATTGAGATCCGCGACGTTAATCGAAAGATTCGGATGCGCCGGGTCAAGCGGCGTAGTCGATGTCGGGAAGAACACAGGCAACGTTGCATTAAAACCGGCCGTCAACGTCGTTCCAAAACTGCTGATGCCGAGTTCCGTAAAGCTGTGCCGACCGTTGCCGTCATTATCGACCAAGCCAAATCGCATCGATGCATCACTGGTACTCGGCCCCGCACCGTCCGCATCCAAGCGAACCGTTCCATTCTTGATGAAAAGCCCCAAGGGTCCGAGGCTTGCACGGAAATTCAAATCGGTCCCAATCACGTGTGCCGAAACCGTAGTGCTTGTCGTATCGTACAAGAAAGGCGTGTAGTCTGACAAATTGATGCCGAGATCGATATCTAATGCGGCCCTTGCCAGGACTTCGAAATTAGCTTGCCCACCAGCATCAATCAAATTGCCAATGCCGGAAATGTTCAGGCTGGCCAAATCAAGATTGACGGACAAATTGTCCAAATACTCTTTCGCTGCATTGATTTCGATCTTGAGCGACCGAACGCCCACGGTGTCGATCGATATCTCGAGCAAGGACGCATCGACATTCGTCGTAACTGCTAAGCCAAACGCTTGTTCGAAAGCACTTTCGGCAATCTCTTCCATACGATCGATCGTGTCGCTCGGATCGGCACGGAAGCTGGCAACCATTTCGCGAATGTCTTGAGCGATTCCCACCAACTCTTGCAAGCTCTTGTTGACCAACGGGATTTTGTCCCGCATGAACGAAAAACTTTCTAGCGAAGATACATACGTCAACAAGCTTTCAAGCGCCGCAAGAATATCGTTTGCGTCGAGATCACCGAGCCCGGAAAACAAATTGTTCATATCGGCATTCGGTGTCACAATCAACGTCGCCGCATCCGTAATATCACTCCACGTTACGCCCAGCGCCGGAGCACCGGTTGTCGACAATCCAAGCACTGTCGCGCGGACCGGGAAATTCAGTGATGCCGAGCCACCGAAATCGGTGTCCACCAAACTGCTGACGTCGCCGATATTCGAAACCAATTCGGCGAGCGTGATCCTGTTGGCAGTGCTCGGCGAAGTCCCTGGGTCGGTCAGATTTACTGCAATCTGGGCAGAAACGTTGGCGGAGCCATCGATAACTTCCAAGGACGCGATACCAAAATTCGCAGCCGCATCCACATCGCTTGCTGACAACGTCACATTGCCGTTGAACTGTGGCGCTAATGCCCCTGGGAAATCCGTCGAAGGCAACGCGATGAACAAATTATCGCTAAGCGATTTACCGTGCAACGGCGTGCCAATAAGCTTGCGAGTTCCGTCATCGCCAAGTTCCGTCACTTCGCCAATGATTCCCAAACCGAATCCAGGCATTCCGGCGCGTGAATTGTTGAGCGACTCGACCTTCAGCGTACCCGTACCTTGTGTCTTGTCGATCAACATCAGGCTGTCTTTATCATCGGGCTCGATCTGAGCGATAAATTTTGCGGCGCCCGGTGACTGCGAATTGATAACTGCGATCACTTCGCCAATCGTCGACTTGCCGTCAATGTTGACGTTGAAACTCGTGCCATCGCTCAACGTGATCTTAAAATCATCGCCGGTTGGATTCTGTACTCCACGCTCGCCATTGATGGATGCGAGTGTCGTCGTGTCGGTCAATGTGAAATTGCCGCCGGGTGATTTTAAATTGACGCCAAAAGTAAACTGGGCTGAAACAGCGGTCGACAAACCGACGTCGCTCGAGCTCGAAATGTTACCTAATGGGCCGAGGTCTTGATTGAACCCGAACGTAGATTCAAGATCTGCAAGCGTATGATTCAAATTGAAATTGAAAGTCAAGTCGCCGGTCGTCGAATTATATTTGATATCGGTAATGATCGGATCAAGCAGTTCTTTGACATCTTGCAGAGTTGAAAACGCCAATTCTTGTCCCTGCTTGAGCAAGCCCGTAACCTTGCTCACCCAAACGTCTTTGAGTCGCATCAATCGATTCAACGAAGCTTCGCTGGCAAACGGTATTGCATCGCTAAACGCAGCCGAGTTACGGAAATTGTCCAACCAATCACCGAACTGCGAGAACAAACCCATCAAGCTTTGCGGGGTCAAGGAGCCGAACAGGCCAAGTCCACTATTTGAAAATGCCGAATCGAACGAAACATCGGGCGACCCGCCTGCAAATACGTCCGCCATCGACAGCTTGATGGTCACTGGAGGCAATGTCCCGAACAAGGCCAACCGCGGCGTTGCCGTAAACTGCGCCAACAGATTTGGTTTCGAACCTGGCGTGTCACCCGTGGCCGAGATGGACATTAATTCCGTCAACGGCTTGGATATCAATTCGGACCAAGTCACTCTCGGTTGATTCATCGTGACGCGGACATTCGCATCCAAGTCAATCCTCGCGTCTTCGATATGCAGTCCCAGAATTCCCAAATCCAAGTCAAAATCTTGGTTGTCGCTTGGGGCCACATGCAGATCTGCGGCGAAAACCAAACTATCAATCTTCATGAAAAAGGCTTGCTCAGGCGACAAGTTCGGCGCGAGATCAATTCCGAATGTAAATTGAAAATCGACTTTGGCTCCAAGATCTAGATTGATCGAGTCGGGCAACGAAATACCAAACTTGCGAGCAAACGATCCCAACTGGAGCGCATGGCTTGAATTGAATTGCTTGAGATAGCCCAACGTGTAACTGATCTCTTGGTCGTCGACCAGCGACGTTACCGAGTCGACATTGAATCCCGCACCAGGCAACGTCTGCAGATAGGTCTTCAGCCCGTCCGCAGTCGCGTCCGTTGTCGCGTTGAAATAGTCGATGAGAGGCTGGAAAAGATTCGTACTAAACAAATCGTCCAGACCAATGACGCTCGCTATCGTCGTATGCACGGCGGCATCGGCACCTTCGGGCACAGGGCCGGTCAAGCCAACCAAAGGAATTGGCTCACCCAGCACACCTTGCGTTGCCAATCCTCCAAAGGACCGTCCCGTCGCAGTCAGACCGTTGGCGATTTGCGTGCCTTCGATCGGGCTCAGAACTTGCAATCCCGGTGGCTTCAACTCGATATGCACGACTCCGGCGGGGACATCGTTCGATTGCACGGCGTAGTTCGGCAAATCGGGAGCGTTGTTAAACGCCGTTACTGCGGCGGCATCGCGCAATGCAAATTTCCCGATGGCAGTGCCACCTCGCAGATTGTTGACGAATGATCGCAACAAACCCACCAACCCCACGTCGGTATACGGCAGCCCGGCTATATCGATATCGACATCCATCCCGGCTGGATGACGCGTGCCTGCAGCATTGTCATTCCACGAATTCACGCTGAATCCAATGACTCGCTGATTTCCTGCAAAAGCAGCCAAGGCAGCGATGGTCGTATCAACCATCCAGCTCGTTCCAAACGCCTCGGTGGCGGGCAGCGGTTGTGTTCCTTCCGGCGTGGTGTACTGAACCCACTTTGGCGCGTTGACTGCATTCAGCCACTTGAGGGTCGTTGCATCCAACGAACCGTCTTCGGATGCTGGCTTGGATTCGCCAGATGAGTCCGTAGCGGCTTTGAACAACTGCATCGATGAAGTTGTCTTGGGACC
>JANMNK010001162.1:0-4566 GCA_031373875.1 Pirellulaceae bacterium
GAGCAACGGATTGCCCGTAGATAGCAGCTCTGCAAGCAAAGGAACCGTGAGCCGGGGATCGGACGGAGGGACCAGACGCAGCGAAAATGCTTTGAGCTGATTTGGAATAACTTTGCTCTGAATCCTCTCGACCAACACATCTGCATCCGTCACACCTGCACCAGGATTTCCTTGTAAAGTGTTCCACGCCGCCAACGCCGCTTCGAACTGTCGATAGCCCAAACTAGGACTGTTCATTATCGCTTCAACCTGGGGTTTAAAACTCACAAGGACTGCGTCGGCGATCCATCTCAAGCATTCGAATTGAATGTCCGGGTCTGGGTCATCGATCAAAGCCCGGACCCATTTTTCATCGTTCAGGTCTGCACGGCGCAATGCTACCAAGGCCCAGACGCGATCCGCTGCAGGCAATTCGCGAATCGATTCCGGAGTCCAGGCTGACGATTGCTTGGCAAGTGCCGTCAGAGCCGCATCCGATAAATACGGATCATCACCCTTGGCCAACTCAAACAAACGACTAATCGAAACCGAAGAGCTCTCCAGCCGCAACGCTTTTGCAGTTAGTGCTGCTTCAGTCATCGGCTCGCGTTCCATTTGCATCCACGGTGCAGATGATTTGTCAATTTCTAATTTCCAAAGCCTGCCTCGAGAATGAAGTTCGTAGGAACTGAAGACCCAATCGGTCAAGTAAAACGCTCCGTCCGGTCCTGAAGCCATACAAACGGGCCGGAAATTCTCGCCCCCCCGCACTATCTCGATACGCTCTGAAGTATATCCGGCTCCTCGACGATGAAGCGGAAAAAAGTCGATGCAATGATTGCTCCAAGAGGGAATCATAACTCCTCCACCTAATTCGACGATCGCGCTAGGGCCTTCGCCGCACGGGTGTATCATTCCTAATGTCCCTCGCAGTTCACCGTTCCACGCAACGAAAGGATGAATCGGTGCGCTGCCGTATACCCATTGGAAACCGTAATCGGCACCTTCGACAACATTCAACAATCGGCAAGGCGGTCTGCTTCCGGGATCGTTCTCGGCCGCGAATATCTCGCCATCGGAACGAGCTAATAAACCAAACGGATTCCAAAAACCGCGAGCAATGCGTCGTAGTTGCTTGCCATCCGCCGAGCACCAAAAAACACCGCCTTCGCCGCGTCCACTGACGCGAGAACCATCGCCTGCAGTGAGTGTCCAGTCCTTTCCAAAGTTTTCACCAAGCGAGAATATCAACCCGCCATCCGAGTGCCAAGCCATTCCGCTCAATCCGTTATGCGGATAGTCGGCCACAGTATCGAGTGTTGCGACATTCTCTTCCGTGTCCCCCACACCATCTCCATCGGTGTCTTTGACCCGAAGGATTCGATCGCGTTCTGCTAGATACACCCAACCGTCGCTCCCCAACTCCACATGCATGGTCGCATCTGTTTTGTTGTAGAAGACTTGGCGGTTTTTGCCCGCATTGTCAAAGACGAGAATTTCGTCATGCTCGGGGCCAGCGTATCCTTGCGGTCGAAAATGTGTATGGCAACCAGCCAACCAAATGCGTCCATCCGGGCCGACATCAATCCCAGTCGGTGTCACTAGATTAGGATGCTCGGCCAACAAAGTTAGCTTGACTCCAGGCTGCAGTATCTCAATCTGTGCAGGCAAGTCATCGGGAACATTCGGTGCCTTGGGCTGTGCAACGCAACAATCTGTCGAAAGAGCCTTTGACAAGCAAACAGCAAGGAATGTTAGTAGTCGGAAAGTTTTCATTCTCAGCTTCCGTAGCTTATTAGTATCTTTTTATGACGCTCGTTTTTAAGCCATCAATAACTCGACGGACCCCGTGCGTCTCGCATCGATAAAGTCATGGGAGATTCGATCGCTTTTGGATTCATGTCGCACTAGTACCGATAATCATAGACATCGCGGGCTTTGTTTGCATCCTGCGAGAGTCCTACACAACCTCCAGAGATGTTTGTTATAAAGGAAGTTGCCTAAAAAATTTGCCTTGGTGTGTTTGGAAAACGTCGCGAAAAGCAGTGATTCGCGATAATACTTGTGTGGAGAAAATTGCAGATGGTTTTTTGGCGAATGAGCTTGCGCGAAATGCAAAGCCGTCCCGTGCGGACGATCTTGACTCTGTTAAGCGTCATCTTCGGAACATCGGCAGTGGTGGCGGTGTCGTTGACGACTGCAACGATTCACAAAGCACAGACGGCGATGTTCAGCACACTTACCGGGCGTACGGATTTGGAGATAACTCCCGAGGGCGGAGCGACATTTGACGAATCCGTTCTCAAGACTGTTCGCAGTGTTCCCGGTGTTCGGTTTGCTGTTCCTTCGGTATTCCGCTCGACCGTGCTTTTCGCTGGTGATCGCAAAGCAAAGACGCAGGTTCTTGGCATCGACGTTACGATTGACGAACAAATCCGAAGCTACGATCTGGTTCAAGGTAAAATGATCGTCGACGGCAACAATATTGTCCTGGACGATCGCTTTGCCAAGTCGATGAATGTTCGCGTTGGCGATACGGTCAAACTAATGACGCGTTCAGGACTAAAGGAATGGGAAGTTACAGGTCTCATTCGACCTCAGGGCGGTTCCGCACTTGCACAAGGCGGGATTCTCATCGCACCACTCCGCGCCGTGCAGTCAGTTTTTCGCGCTAAAGGCAAACTTGATAAATTAGAAATATTGCTCAATGAAAACGCGGAGCAGGAAGCTGTTCAGCAAGCTTTGGCTAAAAGTGTACCTACGGGCTTGCGGGTCAAACGTCCTGCACAAGACAACCAAGTTGCCGACCAAGCAATCAATGCAGCCGAACAAGGACTCCGTTTAGCAACTGCATTTGCGCTGTTGATAGCAGTCTTTATTATCTTCAATACTTTTCAGATGGTGGTGGGAGAACGGCGAAGGCAGCTTGGTATGATGCGCGCTATCGGAGCAACGCGAAATCAAATTTCGAAATTCGTTTTGAATGAAGCTCTTTTGTTGGGGAGTGTTGGGACATTGTTCGGCGTGGCCCTTGGAATTGGTGGTGCATTTCTGTTGACGAGAGCAACTTCCGAAATTTTGCAATCCGATATGCCTGATCCGCAATTGACGTTAATACCTTTCTTAATCTCGGCTTTTTTTGGAATTGGAATTGCGTGGTTGGGGGCATTTATGCCGGCGCGACGAGCAGGAAAGTTGGCACCATCCGAGGCGATGCAAGTTGTTGTTTCATCGGAATTAGAAACGTCCCGCTATAGATTGCCTGCTCTCGGACTGTTGATGGTTTTTATAGGAACGATGCTTCATGTAGGTTGTATAACGGGAATGTTATCGATGAAGTGGTCCATTCCGGCCTCGATCTTGGCCATGATGGGAATCGTTTTCTTGCTACCGCTCATGGTTGCCCCTACGTCCCGATTAGTTCGGTGGCTGATCTCTCCGTTTCTGGGTGTTGAAGCTTTGTTAGCCCATCGACAATTGTTGCGGCATCGCAGCCGAACGTCTTTGACCACCGGTGTACTGTTCATTGCGATCAGCACGGGGCTTGGATTAGCTTGCACCATTATCGACAATGTTCGCGATGTCGATCTATGGTGTTCGCGAGCGCTCATCGGCGACTTTTTCGTTCGTGCTTCCATGCCCGACCTTTCGACGGGCAAGTCCGCCGACTTGCCGGACGACGTTGGCGAAGAACTTAAAAAGATCGCAGGTATTCGATCGCTCGATTCTCTTCGGTTTGTCAACGCACGTTCCGGCGACAACTCGATCATTGTTGTCATCCGGGATTTTAGCGACACGGAAAAAATTAGTTTTGATATTCTCCAAGGCGACGCTAACTCGATGCTCGAAGGACTAAAACGGGGCGAGGTTATCGTTGGAAGCGTATTGAGCGAAAGGGCAAATATCAAGCTAGGTGATTCGCTTCCTTTGGACACTCTGGCTGGCAAAAAAGATTATGTCGTCGCGGGGATTGTCAACGACTATATCGCTGGTGGCCTTACGATCTACATGCAGCGTCAAACCGCTGAGCAAGTTTTTCAAATCGAAGGCGAAGATGCGTTTATCGTCTACGCAGAGCCTGGCCGTCAACAGGAAGTCGAGGAAGCCGTCAGTCGAGTATGCGATGAACACGGGTTACTGTTGCAGTCAAACGCTGAATTGGTTGAATTGATTCGGTCCATGTCACGGGGCGTGAATGGTGGACTGTGGGGATTGTTAGCTTTGGGATCGGCGATCGCTTCGTTCGGACTGATTAACACGCTGTCGATGAACATAATCGAGCAAACCCGTGAAATCGGGCTTCTGCGTGTTGTGGCGATGACCCGCAATCAGATTCGTCGCATGGTTTTTGCTCAAGCGTTATTGCTAAGCTTAGTTGGTTTTGTGCCTGGGACGTGCATGGGAATCTTGGTGGCGTATTTGATCAACTTGTCGACCTACACTGCAACCGGACATGTGATCGAGTTTGTTTTCCGTCCTGGTTTGGCATCAGCCAGTTTTGCAATCGCGCTTGCAATGGCACTGGCCGCGTCGTTGATACCCGCCGAACGCGCGGCTCGAGTAAGCTTGGCGGCGGCGTTGCGCTAC
>JANMNK010001175.1:0-6659 GCA_031373875.1 Pirellulaceae bacterium
GCAGGGTACGCATCCGTCGCGATGCTTGCGGAAATTGTATTCGGTTCGTCGGCAGGTAAAGGATAAGACATCAAGGTACTAATTGTTAAAGCGACGATCAGGGCGTTTTTCATCACAAATCCTTTGTTTCGCGGTTGTCGTAAAGCAGCAGTCCCAGAGGGGAACTTATTTATCGCCGTCGACGGGGGAAGTCGATTGTGCAGGTACATCCGGAGATCCGGGCTTGGATTTTGAGCCGTTGGTTTTTTGATTTATTCGATCCTTGAGCAACTGGGCTTGTTTAGCGTTTAGAATTCGATCAAGCCGAGAGGCGATGTCTTTTTCTAGATCATCGATTTGCTTCTTTTGTTTGTCCGACAGCTCAAGTGCTTCTTTGATATCGTCTGGAACGACTTGCCCAACTCGCGCAAGTCCGTCTGGAAATGCCGCACTCGGATTATTTGCCCTCGTCACAGGCGTAGGTGCTCCGCCGCCACCGATACCTGTCGGCCGCGAAATCATCGGTTTACCTTCGCTACTAAAGGTCGCTGGCGGTTGCGAGGCCGCAGGCTCGGCAGTGGTGCTTCCAGGACTATCGGCTTCAGCCCCCGCAATAATTTCTTCGCGCGTTAGAGAGGCATCTTTGTTTGAGTCGTATCGTTCAAAAATCGGAATTAACCGAGTATCGGAGATTTCGTTCCTAGTTAATGCCCCATCGCGATTTCGATCAAAGCTTAAGAGACGAGAAACGATGTCACCATCTAGACCCGCGACGAACGGTATGGAAGCCAGCAAGCATAATCCAGCCGCAAGTCCGCCCGGAATCATAAGTCGTAAACGAGGTTTCATTTGTCGGCTCCGTACGTTGGTTAAGAGTTCGATTAAAGCGACTGGTTTTCAGGGTTCTGGAGACTCTTGGGGCACAATACGTGAAGCATCAAGTCCGCGACCGCCAATTACGATATCAAACTCGGCAGAGATTTCTCCCTTCGGATCGGTAGGAGCTTTAAAATCCGCCTGCACCAATTCGCGGTTCAATACGTCTTTGATACCTTTAAAGACGTCATCATTCTTGTTGCCCTCGTAGCCCCGCACAAACAACTGTGTGGTGACTAGTTCGAGATTGCCTTGTTTTACTCGAATGAAAATGTGTGGGGCGGCACGGCCAGCGGAAGGCACAGGCTTGACCGTTCGAAAGGAATACTCCCCAGACCCGTTCACATCGCAACGTCCGTATCCTTGAAAATTCCGATCGAACTTGACCGTTTTGTCGTCGCGTTTTTCGGTGTTAACAAAGAAGCCGTTGGCATCCGATTGCCAAATTTCAACGACTGCATTTTTGTAGGGTGACCCGTCTGTGTTTAATACCTTTCCCTTTAGGTTGGTTATTTGTCCAAGAGCGGGAGCCTTATTGCCTTTGATGATCACCAAATCATTATCGGTATCGGCAGGCGGGGCGGCCGGATAATTTCGGCCTTCGGACAGTCGAGGAGTCGCTTCAAGCAATTTTGCACCGAGCGAATAACCACTCAGCATGATGCAAATAAAGGCAAGCGGATAAAACGCTCGAGGAATCAACATGAAGAGATCTCCTATATTTCCGAATCGATTCAACGACCCGAAATGAAAAGTATTTTGCGTTCTGGCCTTAAGGCGGCAATCGTCTTTGGGAATTATTCGCACGTACCGTGAGATACGCAAGTAATCCTATGTCGTTCCTAGAATTGATTTCTTACTTGATAAGTGTTCTTTGGCAAATATCTTGTGTCGGAACATACCGGGTTTTATAAAATCGTTTCGCGATTTTTCTCGGAAAAGAATCGCCTGGACTTAACACTAACGTTGAAAAAGCTCGGGGTCGATTCACGAACCGCAAAAATCTATTTGCGATTCAAAAAATCGCGAAGTCGACGAATCAACTCGGGACGAACGCCACCGCTTTCCACAACGATTCTAAGAAAAACTTGTCCGGTAATTTGTGTGCCGCTCTGCGACAGTTCAGTAACCTTGGATGAGATCGCTTCAATGGTGTCAGACGAAACGCCAAACGATCTCAGCCTTTCAAGAATCACGCGAAAGTTGAATTCATTGCCGCTCCCATGGTGACCGGAGTGACCGGGAAACACTTGAGAAGGATCGATACCGATGGCTCGTAATCTTTCCGCAAGCTGTCGTGGACTCAATGGATTTCCATCGGCCATGGACTGTCGAATGCTCCTTAGCAACGCATCAATTGCCGTTTGTTCTACTCCCAAATCCGTAAGTCGTTGCGACAAGCGTTCAAGCAATACATCCGACTTTTCGTCATTGATAATGGTCGACAGATCGATTCCGGCTTCTTCAAGCGTCGACTTGATGAGAACTCGCACATCCGATACACCTGATTCCAGTCCGACGCGAATCTCCGCAATTACGTCGGCAATGGTCGTCGGATCAATACCTGCGTTTTGTAAGCGTAACGTAAGCTTGGTGAGCAATTCTTCATGACGAGCGTTTTCAATCAAGGTCGCCAAGTCAATTCCGGCAGCAGCCAGCTTGGTTTTAATCAGCTCGCGAAGATTGGTTTCGCCGTTGTCCAAAGCTGTCTTGACTTCCTGAATGAGCGGTTCGATCACAACAAGATCGACGCCAAGTTTGGTCAATCGCTCCGATAGTCTACTCAGAAGTTGAGTTGAATTAGCATCGCCAAGCAACTGCTTTAAATCGATTCCGGATTCTTCCAATTTTGTCCTGATCAAACTGCGAACGTCGGTTTCGCCGGCGGCGACCGCTTCTTTGATTTCCGTAACCAAGTCGTTGACGAACGCCGCGTCGACGCCTGCCGATTTTAGTTTGTCGGCAAATTTGCCCAGCATGTCATCGTGGGAACGATCATGAATGAGTGCCGAAAAGTCGATACCAGCCGAATCCAGTTCCGACCTAATCAGCTTTCGAAGATCTGTTTGTCCGGATTCCAATGCAGCCTTAATATTGGCCGTGATCTTTTCGATTGTCGTTGCTGCAACACCAAGCTCATGAAGCTGGGTGGACAACCGATCTAACTTTTCTTGAGACGAGCTTAACACATCGTCTTGGTAAAGCTCATTGCCGACCATGTGGTGACCCAACTCTGGTCGACCGCCCGCACGAAGCGTCGCAAGAATCTCTGAAGCACGCTCCACCGACACATTGAAAGGAACTTGACCGCTGCTCAAGGCTTGTTCGATCCGAGCTATGCGGCGATTGGATTCGACACCACTGCCTACACTACCAAGTTCACTGCGTTGCTTGTTAAGCCAGTTGATAACGTTCAAGGCATCTTGAGGAGTGACTGTTCCGTCTGCGTTGACATCCAACAACTTGACGCTCGCCACGGTCGTGCTTGACTGGAATTGTTGGCTATTCAGATGGTTAATTACCGCCAACGCATCGAGGGGAGCAACCAGACCGCTGGCGTCGGTATCCTCCGGCATCACGAAATTGTGGAGGTTAGCAAAGTCAGATGCGAGTAACTCGCGGCGCTCAAGATTTTCAAAGCGGATCAAGCGAGATTTTGACAGTCGGCGTTTCATCCACGAACTCTCCAAAACAGAACAGCATAGTAGCCACCCTTGGCGTAGGTTCTACTGTACAGGAATCACGCCAAAAAGTGAACTTCGCGTTTGGCTTTTGGCTGTTTTTGTCGGGCATACTGTTCGTAGAGTTTCCCGATTTACCAAAATTCGGTCGAGAGAAACACTAATTTCACGGCAAGACGCTACCGACTAACGGGTAGACGTTGCTCAGCAGCCTTAACTCGTTGTTGATTCAACCGGCATCGTAAGGATCGAGCGTACGCAAACTAAGAGAAGATTTTGTAAGACATGGATCGAAAACTAGCGTCTCATTCACTCGCTATACTTGTCCAGCCTTTCTGCGACGCTCCATTATCCCCCGTCTACGTACATCGAGCACTGATGAGTATGCCGGTACCAAACGAATTCTGGAGCCGTAAGACATGAGATTGCTTACACACCAACTGCCAAGCTATTGGCCTTCGCAATTGCAAAAGTGCAAATTGAATTGCGACGCAGTAATGCATTACCATATACCGAGTTTCTGATGACTAGACCGTTCATAGCTCCACTCGCAAGTGAGAAAAAATTGACTCGAATCATGAATCGCAAGCTAATGGGTGGTTTGTGGTGTGGTTGGTTTTTCATTTCGTTCGCCGCTGTCACTGCGACGGGATGCAATTCTAAAGATTTGAAGAGGAAGATCGTGCCGGAACAGAGCAATCGAATTGACGAAGAAACGAAACGCTTTCATCAAATTGTTGAACACGGCACATTAGAGGAATTGAGAGAGTCTTTGGCAAAGGCCGTTCCCGTCAATGCGCACGGACACATCGGAAAAACAGCGCTCATGGTGGCGATTGATGCAAATGATGTTGAAAAGATGAAGCTGCTCCTGGCTCACGGAGCCGATGCTGAACTGGCTGACGACTTTAACTATACCGCACTCATGCATGCGGTTCAGGCCGATTTTGCGGACGGTGTACGATTGCTTTTGAACTTAAGAGTAGACCGCGGATATGATCCCAAGTACCCGCTGAAGCAAGTCAATTATGATGACGTTTTACCTGAAACACCCATGCCGGAGGAACTAAGAAGTGTAATGTCCGAAGCGGAATGGAACCAATCGCGCGAAGAGACGCGAAAGACAATGCGCGAATTCAATGAAACTCCCGTTGTCCGTCCCGTAATCTCCGAAGTCCAAACTCTAGGCATTCTTAAGATGTTTCTCGATGCGGGCGACGACCCAAGTTTGGCTTCGAACGAAATGAAGCGCGAGTTAGTGGGATTGAAGCCGGACGTGACGGTTCGGTCGACACGTAACGACTTCCTGGAATTTAGATCACCACGATTCGGAGAGCGAAATCCCGATCGCATGGACAACTTGTTTTGGCAGGACATGATCAGAATGGGTAGAAACGCCTACTGGGCGCGGCAACAGTTTCATGACATGGACATGGCCGCTCCTGTCTGGTGTTACGACCGTTTTGGAGCTTCGCTTACGCCACTTCCGGACGGAAGATACATCCAGATCGGAGGCGAGCATGAAGATTTTTACGACCCAGACTTCTATATCTACAATGACGTCGTCGTTCACGATGGTAGCGGCGGATTCCAGATTTTCGGCTATCCAAAAGATGTGTTCCCACCGACTGATTTCCACTCAGCAACTCTTGCGGGAGAATATGTCTACATCGTCGGATGCCTCGGCTATTCCGAAGATAGGCGGATCGGTTTTACGCCGGTTTACCGTTTAAGTTTGAATTCATGGGAAATGAGTTCCGTCGTCACTTCGGGTGAGATGCCCGGTTGGATTCACGGACATCGAGCGATTTACGACAAGCTCAAAAATGCAATCCACGTTGATCGAGGAGAATTGGAAATACAGGCAGAAAACGCAGAAGGAGAATTCGTTTCTCACAAATCCAAGTTCGAGCTGGATCTGAGTACTTTTACGTGGCGAAAGCTATGATAACTGATCACAAAACAATCCAAGACCATGAAAGAATCCTTGCGCTATTTCCCGAAGGGCAAAGCGACTTTCCAGTGCTATTTGCAAGGCTGTTTCATTGGGATCCATAATTAAGGGTAGTATCCTGAGCCATGCGATTGATGTTCGGATTGAGTTGCCGATCGTAAAGTGTCATTGAGCAAATCTCCTCGGTCAATTTGCGTAATTAAAGATGCCCCAACATCAGGTCGAACGACACAACCGTGGCTCACGAGAGAAGCGGGCGCAAGCAGAATGCAAGTGAAGCTCAATAGATTTTCCACAAGCCGCATCTAAAATCGGCTCAACGCTCAAATCGCCCACAATCAACCCAACGCATCGCCGCAAGAGTCGCGCATGTCGTCGTTAGCGCGCGCCCACATTCCAAAGCCCCTCGAGAAAACAAGCGCAGTCGGCTTAGTTAAACGGCGGCCATTGCCCAGCGCGAGCGATGTACTCAGCCTTTAGGACGCGACGTTTCGAGCACGTCGGTTCATCGTGTTGGTCGTTGCTTATTGGGGGTTGCCCAACGTGCGATGAAGGCTAGAAGTTTGGATTCGTAATTATCATCCCAAGCGTCATTATGATCGGAATTGGCTAATGATACGAATTGCTTGGGTTCGTTAGCAGCAGAAAACAGTTTGGAAGCAAGTGAGTACGGGATGGTCTGATCCTTTTCACCGTGGCTCAGCAGCAAGGGGCCATGAAATCGTCCAATCGTTTCGGTAGAGTTCAGCATACTCGACGGTACCATTGATGAGCGATCAGGATAGTGAATGTCCGCAACATCGCGCAGCGATGAAAAGGTGCTGTGCAGAATCATAGCTTTAGGCGGATTATCGGCCCCAATGGCAATTGCAAATGCCCCGCCAAGTGATTCGCCAAACAACATAATATCGGACAACGCCACGTTTGAGAGCTCGCTGAATTTTACTCGAGCAGCATTCGCGTCTTTTATTGCACCTTCAATGGATGGACTACCGCTACTTCTGCCGTATCCGCGGTAATCAAAAATGAAGATGGCTACATTCGCCTTCTGCAGTAGCCGAATAAGTTCCCTGCGGGTCGAAATGTTGCCAGCATTTCCGTGCAGAACCAGGACGTTGGCAACAGGCGTATCGCAAGGGCAATACCATCCGTGAAGTAGTGTTTTGTCC
>JANMNK010001210.1:0-2321 GCA_031373875.1 Pirellulaceae bacterium
GTAGCGAGTTGCTCAACGGGGATAAACTCTACAGCTTCCAAAATACGATCGCGCACTTCTTCGGGAGTCTCGATGTGAGGATCGATGGTCGAAATAACCCCTACAAAGATCGTCTGACTAGGTTTCATATTTTCCTTGATAATCTTTAGGACACGACGTCGGTCGTGCTCGCCTGCCAATGCGATGTAAAAATTATCTACATTCAATTGAAATAGGCTTGGCAAAAGCTGAGCGTAATCGACATCACCGCTGTGAGTGGAATCGCAATCGCTGCCAGGGCATGTGTGCACACCGATTTTTTGGCGTTCGTTACTGGAAAATCGAGCGAACACAAGGTTGTTGAGATCGATAAAGCTTTGCAGCAAGTTGCCTGTCGGGTCTAGTTTGACAGCCAATCGAGCATCGGTGAAATACACATGTACATTATGCGCGTTTTGATTCAAACAATTGCGAATTTCCTTTTCGCTTTCGGCCAGCAAGTCGTTTACAAATTCATCTCGCGTGTATCCGGGTATCTCTTCTGCTGGATACATCAAGCTCAAGGCCGAGGCAGAAATGACGGCTTGCTTTACGGGCACGTGTGCGTATTTTTGAGCGGTCGCCAAATACTCATCTGCGTATCGTTTGTAGGTAAATGGCCCTGCAGTCAGTCGAAGCATGCGACGTGTATGGCCTGCCGAAAACGGAATCTTAAATCCGTCGGGGGATGTGTTTGCTAACCCATGTACGCTATAGGTCCAAAAGTTATGGAACTTGCGTTGCTCGCCATCGGAAATTACAGGCGATCCCGTCGCTTCGAATTCGTGGACCGTTTCCTCTGTCGCTTTACAATACAATTCGTCGAGCGATGGATGCGTTCCGTCAACGCGAATTAACTCGTCGATCAACCATTGTGGTCGAGGAATACTTCCAATTGGTTCTGTTTGAATAGGCAATTGTTTCACTCCTTGCAATGTGTGAATGAAGCGATCAAGTTGATTGCCTTGCGCCAGCGCAATTAGATGATATTCGATTCCAGTAAAATCCCCAGTCAGGAACCTTTAAAATTGGCAAATTGCGACCAACCCGTTTCTATTACAAAATTGTAAACTACCCCAGTCAAATCGAAGAAGAAACGGTTTGCCGTTTTCAAAATTCGGGTGATGCGATCCTGTCAAGCGAAGCAAGTTACGAAGCGTTCTACCTGGAATGAACCAAATGAAACCACTCGACCACGTGGTGAAAGTTGAATGCGTTTCAATCTTTCGATTCATTGACTTCCAGGGATTGCAATTCTGAAAATAGCTTTTGCAAAGTTGCCATTTCGACTGGCTTGACCAAGTGATGGTCGAAACCTGCTTCTGCAGAACGTCTGCGATCTTCGTCTTGCCCCCAACCTGTCAAGGCAATAATAACCATGCCTCGGGACCATGGCTTTTCTCGCATTGCCCGGCAAGCGTCGTACCCGTTCAACTTGGGAAGCCCAATATCAAGCAAAATAATTTCCGGTTGAAATTCCTCGGCTGCCTGCACTGCTTCCAAGCCATCGTGAACAGACTTCGTTTCATTACCCATGATTTTCAACATCAAGCTTAAGCTTGATGCGGAATCTTTATTGTCGTCAACAACCAAAATTCGTCTTTTGGTTGTTTTTGACGAAGCAGCATCAACGGGCATTTTTGGCTCGCGTTTTTGTGGAGGTTCAAGCAATCGCGGCAAATGGACGGCAAACTCGCTGCCAAGGCCTTGGCCTGCGCTATGTGCCTCTACTCGCCCATTGTGCATTTCGACAAGCCGTCGCACGAGAGTCAGGCCAATGCCCAACCCACCCTGCGTTCTTTCCAAGTTCCTGTCGACTTGAGAGAACATGTCAAAGATTCGCGGCAAGGCCTCGGGCGGAATACCGATCCCATTGTCGTTAACCTGAACGACGACTTCGTTTCCTTCGAGCCCAGCACGCACGGCGATGTGTCCGCCGGGGTCAGTGTATTTTGCAGCGTTGTTAATAAGGTTTGAGAATACCTGAGCAAGCCGAACGGCGTCCGCTTCTAACATGATCGGTTCGTTCGTTAACTCGACGGTCAGGGTGTGACCCGATTTTTCGATTAAAGGCCGACTTGTTTCAATCGCGTTGCGAACAACGGTTGCTAGCTCGATATATTGTTTCCGCAGTTCCAACTTGTTGCGAGTAATTCGACTGACATCTAACAAGTCATCGACGAGACGGACCATTTGATTGAGTTGCCGTTCCATCATGGTGCGAGCTTCGGACACTGTTGGATTTTCGGAACCAATCAAGCACATGACCTGTAGACCGTTGCGAATGGGGGCTAACGGGTTTC
>JANMNK010001224.1:0-7016 GCA_031373875.1 Pirellulaceae bacterium
ATGCGATCAAACAGAATGACAAAGCGTTGTTCTTCGGCGATCGCGCCGCCTTCGCCATTGAGCAGGTGATTACGATTAAAGCCGCTCGCGATTTTTTGTTCCAACGTTGCATCGGGCAGCAGGTCGCCAGCCAATTGGTAGATCGTGAACTTGTCGAAGGGTAAATTCTCGTTGAGCGCCTTAACGACCCAGTCACGCCACATCCATTGCCAAGTATCGCCGTCTTGTTGGAAGCCATTGCTATCGGCGTAGCGAGCCGCATCGAGCCATGGCAGCGCCATGCGTTCGCCGTAATGTTCGCTCTGCATCAACTGGTCAACCAGCTTGTCGTACGCCGTCGGGTCCGAGTTGTTTACAAAGGAAGCAACCTGTTCAGGCGTCGGCGGAAGACCGACTAAGTCCGAATAAAGCCGCTTAATGAGCGTCGCTCGATCGGCTTCGGGTGAAGGTCGAAGTCCTTTGGCCTCAAGCTTGGCCAAAACGAAGTGATCAATTGCATTCTTAGGCCAAGTTGGGTCTTTTGTGGCAGGCAATTCTGGGCGAACCGGTGTCGCATACGCCCAATGCGATTCGTACTCAGCCCCTTCGGCCAGCCACCTTTGCAGAATCTGCTTCTGAACGTCGGTGAGTTTGCGATTTGATTTAGGAGGAGGCATCTGCGTGTCAGGGTCTGTACTCATGACACGTTGCAACAGCGAACTGGATTCGGGGGCATCGGACGTGATCGCACCGGCAGCCAAAGCCTCCGCGCGCGAATCCAAACGGAGATCGGCTTCGCGTTTGTTGGCATCTTGCCCATGACAGAAGAAGCAGTTTTCGGCAAGAATGGGCCGGACATCGCGATTGAAGTTCAATCGATCGGGTTCTTCGCCCAATACGAGCGGGTGTCGCAGAAGCAAACAACAGCCGACGATGGCCAGCAGAAATGCGAATCGTTGGTAGAAAGAGCGAGCAAACACAGCAGGTTTCAGCAGGTGGGAAAGGGCAAGTGAAGTCTTATCTATCTTAGTCGCTGCAAACCACAAACTCCAGAGTAGAAAGTCCCAATGTTCGAAAAGCCTCTCAACCGATAGCTTTTCGCTGCCCGCAAGAAGTGTCCGATTTCCGAGCCTTTTTCCCCCGGGACTGAGGTCGTCTCCGGTGCGCAATTATCTAACCTGAACTAAGCAAAAACTTCGGTTGAATTTTCGGTGTGAAAACCGCCTGCTGCTTTCTATTCCTTCTAACGTTTGCAGTGATTCGCAGTATGAGACCGAAGTTTTGAATTCTTTTTTTGCTTTTTGGTCGTATTATGATTCCGTCGGTTCAAGAATCGGCTTCTACTTGCTGTTGTATATCGTGTCTCGTCCAACGACATTGAGCAGAATCCTTATCCCACTTGCCCGGAAGAGAATTTGCCTGCTGGTGCTGAATCGATGTGCTTGAATCCGAGATCAAGAAGGACACTTTATCTTCGGCGTAGATGGTTATCTTCCTTAAGTAACGCCGCCAGCCCCGACTGCACCAGCGGTCAAGGGTCTTGCGCCCGATGCCGCAACAGCTTTGGTACGCTAACAAGAAAGGCCGCTAACTTGGTTCGTACGTAGCGTCCTGCGGGGAAAATGAAAAGCGCGCAGTCCGCCGTGGCGAGTAGCACACCAAACCTATTGCGACGAATCGGGACAAGCCCGAACGTCGCTGGTGGGCGGGTTGTTTCTGTCGCTTTAGCGTACCAAACCTGTTGCGACGGGTCGGGACAAGCCCGATCGTCGCGGAGTGGGTGTGCATGTGGCGGGGAGCATTAGACGTGAAACTGGGCCTTGTGCCCATGTTTCGATACAGGTTTGGTGCGCTAATTTGTCGTCGGCCGCGATGGAATTTTTTTCCGGTGCGGGCGCCGTCGGCGGCCATGGACTCGGTGCGGCAGGTACAGAAAACTTTGACAACGTAGTAGGTTGCACATTGCGGTTCCTGATTATCGAGCAAGCAAACAATCGTACAACGGGTGGCACATTACGGATTTTTAAAAATTTGGAACTGCAGCAAAAATACGGTAGCATGGTCCAATTGGGATATGCGCAATACGAATCCCTAGCCGCCATTCACTTTTGATGTTACCCCCCAGCGAACACTTGACGATAAATTTATGCCAACCCAAGTCGTAACGGCTTCAGCAATCTGCGCGCTTTTCCTGGCGGCCGAATTTGCGATTGGCCAAGATCATTCGCCGAATGCGTCGCTTCGCAGCATGACGACTCTTCTGGGATTTGAAGTGCAATTGGTGGCTCATGAACCTCTGGTGCGACAGCCAGTTTGCATTGAATTCGACGATCGCGGCCGAATGTGGGTCATTCAGTATCTCCAGTATCCGAACCCAGCAGGGCTTGAGCGGGTTGAAGTGGATCGATACTCCCGAACCAAATACGATCGAATACCATCTCCTCCTCCCCGGGGACCGCGCGGGGCCGACCGCATCACGATTCTTGACGACAAGGATGGCGATGGCAAATTTGAATCGGGACGAGACTTCGTCGATCGCCTAAATCTAGCAACAGGTTTGGCGTTTGGACACCGTGGCGTATTTGTCTTGAACGTGCCTTATCTGCTTTTCTATCCGGACGCGAATCGCGACGACGTGCCTGACTCGGACCCGCAAGTGCTGCTTACCGGTTTTGGGATGCAGGACGCACATAGCGTCGCTAATTCGTTGACTTGGGGACCAGACGGTTGGCTGTACGGTTGCCAAGGCAGCACGGTGACATCCAATATACGTGGCATCGAGTTCCAGCAAGGCGTGTGGCGTTACCATCCGACAACACAGCGATTCGAATTATTTTGCGAAGGCGGCGGTAACGCTTGGGGGCTGGATTTTGACCGACAAGGCAAACTTTTTTACAGCACAAACTACGGCGGGTTCGTGATGGTGCATGGTGTGCAAGGTGCGTACTATGTCAAGTCATTCTCAAAGCACGGCGCTCTTCACAATCCCCACGCGTACGGGTATTTCGATCATGTACCTCACGCGGATTTTCAGGGTGGGCATGTTACGGTTGGGGGAATTGTTTATCAAGCGGACGCTTTTCCACAGTCTTTTCGCGGAAAATACATTGCTGGCGATTTGTTAGGGCACGGAGTCTATTGGCACGACATCGAGACAGATGGCACAACGGTAAGAACTAAGCATGGCGGGAAGTTGATGACTTCATCGGATCCTTGGTTCGCGCCGACGGATCTCACAGTTGGTCCAGACGGAGCTATTTACGTTTCCGATTGGTGCGATGCAAGAACGGCGCATCCCGATCCCGATGCAGATTGGGATCGTTCGAACGGTCGCGTTTATCGGATTGCACCGAGAGGGTTGAAGCAGCCTACACCATTCGATTTTGCCAAGATGTCGATCGCCGAATTGTCATCGCTACTGGGCAACGCCAATCAATGGTGGGTACGTCACGCACGAAGCGAATTGGTGCGTAGAAACGACCTCAAAGTAATCCCGTTCTTTATTGAGTCCTCGTTGTTTGCAAGCAAGGAGCAAACCGCGCTCGAGTCCCTGTGGACATTGCAATCGTTGAACGGGTTGGATGAACCGCTTGCCCTGAAATTGCTAGATAGTCCCCATGCTTCTGTCCGTGAGTGGACTGTTCGATGGTTGGGCGATCAGCCAGCGATCGAGCACGGTACAGCGGAATTACTAGATAACCTAGCCGAACGCGAGCAATCCATCGATGTGCGCATGCAGTTGGCTTGTACGGCTGCTCGACTGCCTGCGGAGCAAGCCTTGCCCATTATCAACGCGAACATCAATCGGGACATAGACAATCAAGACCCTTATCTCCCGTTGCTTTGGTGGTGGGCCGTAGAACGATATGCGATGAGCGATCGGGAGCAAGTTCTCTCGCGTTTCACTCGACCCACACTTTGGAACTCCAAGCTAGGGCGGGATTTTCTTTTACCGAAATTGGTTCGGAGATATGCTTCGGAAAAGCGACCTGCTGGTTTCGATTCGTTGGTGCGTCTTGTACGTGCTGCTCAGAAGCAAACTGATGTAGTGGAGCATATGGCGTCGCTGTGGCAGGCAATTCGCGATGGTCGACGCGAGTCTTCGAAACGAGAATGGAAGAATGACCCGAGCGCGTTGGAAAGCGAAGAAGAACTGGCCGGACTTGTTTTCGAAGCCTGGCAAGCGAACTCCGGCAATTTAGATTTGACGTACTTGGCAATCGATTTTGGATTTCGCGAAGTGTTCGATGCTACTTTCGTGAGAGCCTTTAGCGATTCAAGTGAGGAGGTTGAGCGGACGGAGGCGATCCGTTTGCTTTCGGAATTCCCAGACGAAAGATTGCTCCAGCCGCTCGCCGATTTGCTTCGGTCTGACAGGTCACAATCCATTCGCCTGGCGGCCTTGCAGGGGCTAACAAAAATAGATGATGGCTCGATTGCCGAAATTTTGCTGTCGACGTATTCGAATTCGAAAGACGACTCATTCAAAACTGCGATTCGAGATAAGATGCTCAGTCGGGCCGATACCGCGGGAGCTTTGTTGAACGCGGTCGATCAAGGGCGACTGTCGGCAAGTGAAATACCGATCGAGGAAATTCGGCGTGTGGCGTTGTTTGAGGATGACCAAATGAACCCATTGGTCACCAAGCACTGGGGGCGGTTGACCGCGAATTCGCCGGAAGAAAAATTGGCAGAAGTGCGACGCCTCAACAATGACTTGCGAGCGGGTGATGGCATCGTGGAATCCGGAAAAGTGATCTTCAAGCTCCACTGCGCTAGTTGCCATCCGTTGTTCGGCGAAGGAACAAAGCTTGGTCCGGACCTGACCGTGGCGAACCGTCAAGATCGCGATTTTTTGCTAATCAGTTTGGTGGACCCTAACAGCGTCATTCGCAAAGAGTACGTGAACATGATTGTGCAAACAACCGACGGTCGCGTTATAACGGGACTGATGCGGTCATCGGACGAATCCAAAATGATGATCGTCAACGCCAAGAACGAAGCAACCGAAATTGCGACAAGCGAGATCGAACAGTTTCGCGAATCTCCGGTTTCACTGATGCCGGAGGACCTTTACAAGAAATTGAGTCCCCAGGAACTTCGCGATCTATTCGCTTACCTTCAGAGCCCTTCCCCGTAATCAAGTAATGAATGCCGAGGTCCGAAATGCGAACTGGTTTGTTTCCACTTGTTGCTTGTTTAGCATTCGGGACTATCGGCGTAAATGTCTTTGCACAGCAAAATCAAAACGCCAAGCGGGACTACGACAATCGATTGGTTCGCATCGAGAACCCCAAGCCCTTATTGCCTGACCACCCTGATTTTTTTGAACCCATTCTTGAACAAAATCATTTCGAAGCACCGGCGATCGTCACGGATGAGGACGCCGACCTCCATGTTCGAGCATGGCGATTTTCGTACAACGCACGCGGGATTATTGAGATGCCCAATCATCTGCGGTCCAAGCATACGGCAGTCATCATGGTGCATCCTTGGGGTATCGATGATGGTCAAGGTTGGAACACGCCCGAGCCCGCAGGTGTCGCAGATTTTTGCACGATTGAAAAGAACCACTTGGCCGCTCGACATACACGCGAAATCGTTCGACCTTTTCTCAATGCGATGCGAGAACGAGCGGCGTTTGTCATGTACAGTTTTCCGGGTCGCGACGATCCCATTCGACGAAAACTATATCGATCCTATTCCCATCAGCCAACGGATCAGGAGCGAGCGGAAGGCGCGGTGGAACTAAAAAACCAACTGGCATCGTTTGTCTATCAAGGCCAAGCTTTACCGACGAAGCTTGAGCTATCTACCGATCGATCGGTTATCGATTACTTTCGAGCCTTTCCCGGTTTGGATGCCACAGAGCGATATAACAACAAAGGGTTCTGGGATTTGCCGATCCCGGTAACAACGGACGTCGATGTCGATCCCAAGGATGTTGTGATCTACGATGAACTCGGATACGAGCCTTTGCGGAAATTTCTGTTGGCAAATAATATTCGGCATGTTCTGCTGACGGGCTATGCGACCGATATGTGTTTTTGCAAAACGACCGCCGGCTACGAAAATCTTTCAAAAGACTTTAACGTGTTTTTGGTTGGCGACGCGTCGCTTGCGACCTTTCCATCGAACAAAACGCCACGGTTTGCCGTCAATGCCGCTATCTCGTTTGCGGCTCTCAATCATTTGATCACTCAAGTATCTTGGGTAAAGCTTGATTCGGAGGTTAAGTGATCTTGATGCGCAACGACATGAAAACAAATCGTCGTCGCTTCCTTCGCAATACAGCGAACGCCAGTTTGGTAGGAGCGGCTGTTGTTGCCACGGGGCAACATTCCCGAGCGGATTATATTGAAAAACCGGCATTGGTGGCCATTTCCCTCGACTTGGAGATGTGCCGAAATTTTCCGAATTGGAATGACTTGCATTGGGATTACGAAAAAGGAAACTTGAATGACGAAACGAAACGATATGCGCTGGAAGCGGCTCGGCGAGTGAAACAAGCTGGTGGCGTCGTTCATTTCTTTGCGCTCGGTCAAACATTCGAGCAACCCGACGTCGCATGGCTTCGCGAAATTGTCGATGCAGGACATTCCATCGGAAGTCATACGTACGATCATATCAATGTCACTGCATCCAAAACCAGTGACCTTCAGTTTCGCTTCCAGCGATCGCCGTGGTTGCTTCGAGGTCTGTCGGTCGCCGAAGCGATCCGTGAGAACTTGTCATTGACCAATCTCGCTTTTCAGTCCCGTTTGGGAATACGACCCAACGGATTTCGGACGCCTGGCGGATTCGCAAATGGCTTGCGCGATCATGCGAGTGTTCGAGCCATAATACGGGAGTTTGGATTCGATTGGATCAGCAGTCTTTATCCGACGCATCCCTACACTGACCCAATGCAAGAACCGACGGCGACCATCATCGAGAGCATTATCGCTGCCCAAGCGAAGTCCCAGCCGTTTGTTTACGACGAGGGTGCGCAAAGTGAGAGCATGGTTGAGATACCGATGAGCCCGATAAGCGACATC
>JANMNK010001237.1:0-2640 GCA_031373875.1 Pirellulaceae bacterium
AATGTCGCGTTTTCCTGGTTTTTTTGGTTCGGATGCTACTGGTTCGATTCTTGCGATATACCGGCCATCACTCAGGGAGATGGTTGGAGGTTTGAATTTACAGGAGGTAAAGCATGGAATCGGTTTTTAGCATGGACGGTAGCACTCGATGGACAGTTTCATTCTTGCCCCACAGAAGTGGGCTGAAGCAAACTTTGGTGGCTGTGATTTTGGTGACAAGCGTTTGACGGATCGGCTGATCGCTTACGCTGAATCTGTCACGGTTCGGCCGGACGAGTCCACACCGCATCAAACTCAGGGTTGGAAGAACTGCAAGGCAGTTTATCGATTTGTGAGCAACAAGAAGGTTTCATACAAAGAGATTCTAAGGCCACACTGCGAACGCACCCGCGTTCGCGCTGATTCAGGTGTTTGGTTGTCGATCTGTGATACGACAGAACTTTCTTTCTCCTTGAAGCGAAGAATTTCAGGACTAAAGCCCGTTGGCGACGGACTTGGGCAAGGCTTCTTTCTTCATTCATCGCTGTTGGTATCGGATGCTACCGGTGAGATTGCAGGACTGGCCGCACAAGAGTTGTTTTATCGCATCAAGGCGCCCAAAGGCGAAGGATCCATTCAACGCAAAAAGCGGAAGAGAGAATCCGAGGTATGGGGACGAGTAGTAGATCAAGTTGGAAGCCCACAGCCTGGTGCTCGGATTATCCACATTTGCGATCGCGCGGCCGATGATTATGAGTTCTTCTGCCACACGAAGCTCGCCCAAGCAGGTTGGATTGCACGTGCGCAGCATAAGCATCGCTTTATTCATCGAGCAGACGATCTCCAATCGAATTCCCCCAACTCTGCGGAAAAAATGCCGTTACTTGATCTGCTGAATACGCTTCCAGTGGTGGGCGTCTATGACCTAACTGTGAAAGCAAACAAGAAACAAGTTGCTCGTACGGCCCACGTGGAAATTAGCTGTGCCAACATCTGGATGCCACGTCCCACAGCAGTTAGCAAGTGGGTCAAAAAGAATGGCCCGCAATGGATACTCATGGGCGTGGTTCAAGCTAGAGAGATCAAACCACCACGAGGACAAGAACCTCTTCACTGGATACTTTACACCGATGAGCCGATGAAAACATTCGAAGACTGCTGGCGAGCGTTAGGACGATATGAGAAACGCCCGATCATTGAGGACTACCACAAGGCTGCTAAAACCGGCGCTCAGATCGAAAATAGGCTCTATCGCAAAAACGAAAGATTAGAAAGAATCGTGGGAGTGCTGGCAGTTACCGCTACTCGCATCTTGCAAATGCGTACCATCGGGAGGATTGATCCAGAGCGGCCCGCTCGAAAAGTCGTCCCAAAGAAATGGCTCACATGCCTCTGTGTAATCCATAGGGTGCAACATCCAAAAGCGAGACACCGTTGGAATCCACGCACATTGACCATACGTGAATTTATGCGAGGGATCGCAATGCTAGGTGGATTCCTAGCTCGCAAATGCGATGGTGAACCTGGATGGATTACCATCTGGCGAGGAGTCAAGGAGTTGCTTATCATCCTGCGAGCCCGCCGTCGAAAAAAGAAGCACGCAAATGCGTCGACTTGTGGGTAATTCAGAGGCCTCACGGCACCGGCAAAGGATGTGTCGAGCCTTCGGCCCTCGAAGCGTAAGTTCTTAAGTTGCGATATTTGTATTGGGTTGGGAGAATACAACCAATCGTTTCCCTCCTTCCCCGTCAAATCCCTTTTGGTTGGTACTCCGCGCCTATCGGATACTTCAAGCAATTCATTTCCATTTTGGATTCGAGAGCTCGGCTCAAGTCGATCCCCAAGACGTTAGCGAGAGCAAGAGAATAAGCGATCACATCGGAGATTTCCTGTGCGATTGCCGAGTCATGCGCCAGTGGAAATGCTGGGGAGTCCGGATTGGTCCATTGGAAATGTTCCATCAACTCCCCGGCTTCGATCGCGATCGACATGGCGAGGTTTTTGGGTGAATGAAAGGAACCCCAAGACCTTTCCTCGACAAATCGTCGTACCAAATCTTTGAGTTGATCGATCGTAGCGTTTGCATCGGTGAGTTTTTGTGGATTGATTGGGTGCATGAGCATAAGCCTTGACGATTCGCGAACAATGAAGACGATTGGTGCTGATCGTTTACGCCTGAAACGGCAGACGAAAATTCACACAACTAATCATTTTCGCATTTTTGTCGGCAATCTACCAGGAGATACTTCCATGGCCGTTCTCGTTACCAAACCAGCCCCTGATTTCAAAGCGACCGCGGTCCTCAAGGATGGTTCCTTTGCCGAATTGACCCTCAGCCAATTCAAAGGGAAATACGTCGTCCTCTTCTTTTACCCACTCGATTTCACCTTCGTTTGCCCAACCGAAATCATCGCCTTTTCGGACCGAGTCAAGGAATTCACAGACTTGAACGTCGAAGTCATCGGAGTCTCGGTAGACAGCGAATTTTCACACTTGGCATGGCGAAATATGCCGCGAGCTCAAGGTGGCATTGGCCAGATCGACTACTCGCTCGTCGCCGACATCAACAAGCAGATCTCGCGTGATTACGATGTTTTGTGCGGTGATTCGGTGGCCTTGCGAGGCTTGTTCCTGATCGATACGGTCGGCGTTGTACGACAT
>JANMNK010000041.1:0-3332 GCA_031373875.1 Pirellulaceae bacterium
ATAGCCTGGGACGTGAGTCCCAGGTAACGCGACGCCAGGTGTGTAGGATGACCTTTCCATCACCTCATTCCCGATATCCCCCCCTCAAATGTGCTAATCGCCCCCAAACGTTCGCACTTGATAACTTGGCAAAATTTGATACGAGAGAAGGGTCACATTTGAGGAACTAAATCGCTTGTAACCCATTCCGTATTTCGTTTAACCAGGCTTGTATTCGCAATTTTTTGGGTTGAATTTTTCAATAGCGCAAACAATCCAGTCCATTCGAAATAACTTGCCGTGCTATCCATAACCCGACAGCTAGGCGTTCGTACTTAAAGAATCCTTGCAAGAATCAATCAATCGCGAGGGACGATTTCGCCTTCGTCGCGAGTAGAGAGCGGAATTAGAATTTCCTCGCCTGAGTAAGAATAAAAAGAAATCGATCCGTCAGCGCGAGCAAAGTGCCCTCCGCCACCATGTAAACTCCAAAAGTGCGCCGCATCACACTCATTCCAAATGTTACCAGGCTGAAACATTCTCACTTGCGATGAACACGGTGCATGCAGGTTCACATGCGTTTCAGCCAAACCCAACGTATGGTCAAGCGCTCCTTCACTTGTTCCAGTACCAGCATACCACCAGCCATAATCATTGAGCGGAGATGGTGGGCGCTCGCCGAACAACAGTGTTTGCGACTGTCCGTCGTGGATATCTGCAAATCGTATTTTGGACCCGCCAAACAGTACACCATCTTTGAGGTCCGAGTTCTGGCCAGCATTACCTTGATAGCCCGTTGTCGCCACTTGTCGGCTTTTTCGCCATGCGAATACGGTTTCCGCGTTGCGTTGATCTTCAGGACATGCGAACGCATAAACGGGTGTTACCATGTGCGGATGGAAAACGGGGTCGAATGGATTTGGGTGATCCTGAAACGCTTGTTCGACGCGCGCGTATAACTCTTGCCGTTCAACATAGGGAAGAACTTTTCCGAACCACCCTTGGTATGGCCGTTGTTCCTTTAATAGCTCGGTGCCCGGCGGGAGAACCCTATAAGCGTCGTGATACAACATGAGTGCCATTGCTAACTCACGCGACGTATTGGAACACACCATCCGCCTTGCTGCAGCCCGCGCGGCACCAACGGCGGGCATTAATAAGGACACAAGGATTAAGACGATCCCAATTACAACGAGGAGTTCGACAAGCGTAAAGCCAGAGCGATGCGTCGGGCGCATGGTCCACAGTCCTTTAGATTTCGCAGGGCTGGAACACGACCCCGCTCTATCTCCTATACACGTTTGGCTGAATTTCGATGAAGTAACCATGCGATTATGACAAGTGCCATGCCCGAACAAAACATCAGGAACACAGGATTCAGATTCCAACGAGATGGCGCAGGAGGTTCCGTTATACCGAAAGCTGATAATTGGAACTCTTTAGGAACAACCCGGGCGCGCGAATGTTCGACGCAAGTTGACCTTACATCAAAATCCCCAGCGGTCATACGAAACGAAGGGAGCGAATCGGGATTTGTTCCCGTTGAAGAAAACACACCCAGCAAAGTCTCGCCATTGTTACGGTGGCTTTCCCATGACCTCACCTTGTAATTGTTGCTCTTGTCCAACACGATCTTCATGTCATTAAACCTCAACGGTGTATTCGTATGACTGATCTTTGCAAGGTCATTGTCTGCGTGTAACTGGATCGTTATTGTGCTGTCGTCCTCTGCAATGACAGATTTCGTAATTTGGTCGGAAGCGAGAAGATCAGCAACGAGCTCGGAAAAAACTCGATGCTCGAAATGAAGAATATTTCGAGCGGAATTCCACTGTTCTTCGACGACACTTTGACCGAGGGCAACCGTTGCGGACGACGATGTCACACCGAAATCCGTCAAAAGCCATTGTGTTCGGCCAGCAGGCTTTTTAGCCGTGAACCAATAACGTTCATTTTTGACCCAGGCCATTTCCTCTGCTACTTGGCCTTGGGCATCAATGGATGTCGCTACAATGGCGAAAGATTGAAAATCGGTTTTGATTGAATAGACGAGGTTTAGCCGCTCCTTGTCAAACGACTCCATCTTGAAGTAAGTGTACGGTGGGACGTTTCTTACCGAATTCGATATTGTTTCAATTCGTGGGTCTGCGGTTACAGCCGCGGCATAAGCTGCCATCCCTACCACGAAACACAGTGACGTAATGATTGATTGTTTCTCGGTCCTTCGATTCATTCGTTAGCACCCCGGCAATCGCTCTTGTGACTAGGCTAACTGGGACTCACGTCCTTGACCACCGCATAACGTAGCTCCGCAACTTGGAAATAGCGTTTACTGGGTCAGGGCTGGAAGGTGGCGATCAACGGGCGGTGGTCGCTGGTTTTGTTGGTGTCGGGGAAGTCGTTGGGGCGGACGATGACGTCGGAGTCGCCTTGCCAGTTCTTTGCGGCGTTGGCAACAAACACAAAGTCCAAGATCGAATCGGGATAACGGTCGACTCGACGATCGGTTATCGATCGATCATCGGACCAATTCGAATCGACCAAGGGATCGGGCTTGAGCCATTGCCAGACATCGCCTTGCATCATCGCTTGAAAACCCGCGTTGCCTTGCTGGGTACGAAAATCAAAATCGAAATTGAAATCGCCCGCGCAGATTACGGGCTCCTTAATATCCGTCGCCCAAGAGCAAAGCATCTTGGCTTGCTGCGTACGTAAATCTTCTTCGCCTCGAGCCAAATGATTCGCAACAAACCAGAATGTTTGATTCGTAGACTTGTCTCGCAGTCGTGTCGCCAGAGGCGATCGCGCTCGCAACGTACCGAAATCGCTGGCCGCTGCATTTGGCACATTGAAATTAGCCGAGACGCCCGCGTGCCGATGCAGTTCGACAGCGTCAAGCAACTCAAATCGTTTGGTGTCGACGATGACCATCAAACTATCGTAGTCTTGAAAGCCACCACTAGCCGAAGTCACCATGTCCACGTCCCCGCCAAGCCCCTCCGCGGCAGCTTGTCGAAAGACCATGAATGTCTTGGGTTCGACTTCGGACAATGCAATGATCCCGGCGTGCGTTTCAGGCTGCTTAAGCAACTCGGTCAGTTGTTTTCCGATCGTTGCTGCATCGCTCACAGGGGGTTGCTCAGGTCGATTGCTTTCCACATTCCAAGACAGCACTCGAAAAGGCTCGGCTGCGATCAGCGAACTTGAAAGAAACGCGACAACCAACGCAAACCAGGTAATTCGGATCACAACAGAACTCTCGCGGGGAAATGATGAATCAATGAAACTTCTCTGTAACTGACCAAATCGACAGCGGAAGTTCAATGAGTCCCAAACAAAAAAAGAAGTGCGTG
>JANMNK010000046.1:0-1831 GCA_031373875.1 Pirellulaceae bacterium
TGTTTCGTTTGACTACGTGTTGTTTTCTTTTTGTCTAGAAACTTGGCCAAGCCCCCAATGCCCTTGAAGCCTATAATTTAAGTCACGCGACTCGTTCATCGCAACCGACTGCAATTGATCTACGTCGTGACGAGCAGCCAATTCGTATTGGCTCTCCAACCGAACGCGGCGGTCAGGATGCTGTAATAACAAAGCCAACGTCTCGATTGACTCGGAGGCGAATCCCTTTGCTAGAAGTTCTCTTGTAGACTTGACCAGTTCAGTCGAGCGTTGATCGGGATCAAAGAATCGATAGATACGTCCCTTGCCTTCACCATTCCAACCGTTGACCCAGTCGGTAACGTAGAGAGCACCATCGGGACCAAAGTCCGCGTCGGTCCCGAGAATGTTCCAAATCGTCTCGGCGTTATCACCCAGCTCAAAAAAAGCGCCCTTCGGTTTGACTTGCAAAGTTCGAACTCCGCTGTTGGACGCTTGCCCGCGGAAGTCGACCAAGAAAAACGTATTTTTGTAAGCGTCGGATAGACCCGTGCCAGGATAATACGTTAAACCCGACGGTCCATCGGCGAAATTCGCAATCGGTGGGATCGTATAAGCGGGCGTTTCGTCGTTGAAGGGATACCAGATTTTTTCGCGATTGAAGGGGCCACGATCCGAAATGTACTGATAATACATCCGCCAGCCAGAGTCACCGCCGCGTACGACGTTGACCCATCGAGCGCGATCGCCGCTGTCCGAGTTGTTGTCGCCGGTGAACAAGTTCCCGTAATCGTCGAACGCGAGTTCTTGGGGATTACGCAGTCCCGTAGCGAATAACTCCAAATTAGAACCGTCCGTTTCGCATCGAAATACTGCTCCGCTGGCCGGATCAATAAACTTGCCGTTGGGAGTCTCGACGTTGTATCCCCGGTCACCGATCGAAAAGTATATTCGACCATCAGGCCCCATCACCAAACCATGCATGTCGTGCCCGCGAAAAGCGACGCGGACGCCAAACCCGTCGTATAGCGCATCGCGTTTCTCGGCAACTCCATCGCTATCGGCGTCTGTCAGCTTCCAAAGTTTGGGGATGCAAGTGTAAAAGACTTGATTGCCTCGAACCAAGATTCCCGCGCCGGTGCCATCCTCCAAGTGATTGAATCCGTCCGCAAAGACGGTCGAAGAATCAACGACACCGTCACCGTCTTTGTCAAGCAATAGTCGTATGCGATCGTCTTTTAAAACGTAAGAGGCACCGTGATCGGGAAGCAATCTTTTGTGGTAAGCAATGCGGTCCGCGACGGTCTGAGCCGACAAGTCAGCGAGCAACCATTCTCGATCGTGCCCGCGATTGTCCGTGATCCCGTCGTTCTGCCGAAATGACTCGCAGACAAAGATCCGACCATCGTTTGCAATCGTGAACACGACTGGATTGGCGACATCGGGTTCAGCGGCAACTAATTCACAACGCCAGCCAGCAGGAATTTTGAAGCTTGCAATCGCATTCGCGCCCTCTGTTGATGCGTCGGATACTTTGGGAGGCTCAGGGCGTGGAACTTGATCATCATCGCCATAAACCAAGCTAACCTGGACTGACAGCACTAGTAAAACGAGTACAAAGCGTGAAGTGTTCGATGAGGCTTTCATTAAAGACAAATTCTCTAAGGTGACGTAGGGACGACTAAAACATGCTTTGGAAAACGATTCAATTATTTACGAGAAACGCTAAAAAGCCAACGCTTGTTGGAAGGTTGCAGAAACTTCTTGCGAATTAATCTCTGAAATCAGGTCGGATTAAACATCTAAGGGAATTCGAGTAGCGGAGAACATCGGCGTCGATTGCTGTTTGGAG
>JANMNK010000056.1:0-2762 GCA_031373875.1 Pirellulaceae bacterium
CGAATTTGCGCGCAAATTCGGTGTCTTTACGAGAATAGGAAATGAAAATCTGTTTCATAGTTTTATCCTTCTACATGAATTGCCAAATTATTAATCCACTTGCGCGAGCGATAGCGATATAAGCCGAGCGCCCATTTTGCAAATTCTTCGGAGGCCCGGTTTGCTTGATCGTTGGAATCATGCATGCATGTCAACAACTGCATATCTTGCGAAGTGAGTTTGTCGCAAAGCAACGCTGGACCGAATGTGTCGGCAGCATAATCGTTGAATTGGCAAATCGAGGCGAGGGGGAAGGAGTTGAAATTGGCGGCTTGTAATCGATTGATATTTATTAACTGACAACTGCTGGCTGCGAGCGCAAGGGAAAGCAGCCATCGCTTAGAGCGACGATTCATCCGTGATATCCTCCGGTTTTGACAATCGCGAGTTTGGAGCGGGCGACGGGCAAAACAGTTGAAATGGTGTACGAATTGGGTGGGATTGAACATTTCGGGGTTCGTTCTACTGACGTCTAGCGTTTTAGAACTCGCCCTTCCAAGACTTGATGTGCTTGTTATCGTTCGCTAGCAATCTTTATCTCGCCGTCAAACTTGACGAAAGCCAAAGATTCACGGTTCTCCAGCACAGATTACCCAGAAGATAGGAAGCATGACGGACGTAGCGAATGCGCCAGCCAGATATCTTACCTACTGCAGCGCGCTCAAGCAGCTTATGAAAAGAAAGACAATAACTGCTGCAATCAACAACACGCAGGCAGCGAATCCCGCAGCAACGGATACGGCCAGCGACATGATTGCGTTGCCTACTTTTCCGCGGCGAACACCGATCACGATCGTCAAGACCGCCATCGCCATTGCCAACCCAGCGATGATGACTGCATACGTCTCATTTACGACTGCACCAGCAAATAGTGCTATTCCAAGTAGGACCGGCACCATCACACTGGTCGCGATCTGCAGGGAGTGACTCGCGAAGAAATCTGGCGGCGAAACTGCTGTCGCCATCACGATGGGTTTATCAGCCATCGAACGCAGACATACCCAGCATTTTTGGGATGACGGATAGTTTTGCGCGCCACAATTCGGACACGTGACGAGCGGCGGCAACACGGGAGGAGCTTGTTGTGACATCTCTCTAACTCCCTTCCAAGTTTTGATCGACGACGCTAGCTAACGCGACCGTTCGTCGAATAATCTGTCCCGCCAATATCCCAGACAGAACCAGTATGGCGATCAACAGCAATGGATCACTCAAACCAGGAAAGTCAAGCTTGATCATCCCTCGCGAGTCTGCGTACCATCGGGCCAGAACAATCAAAACAGAAATGCCTGTTCCCAACCAGACTTGTCCGAGCCGTAACCTTAATACAGCCGAAAATATGGCCGGAATGAGCAACATGGCTACCGTGTCAGCACGATCGCGCGTCATGACTAACCATCCAATGCCCGAGATGTCTAATAGCAAAATGCAATTGGAAATCCAAGTTGGAAACCAACGCCCACGAACACACAGGAGAGCCATCATCGACGTCAATGCACACAGAATTGCAACCAATGTTACCGTTTCATGAAAAGCGTCGGTGCGAGCGGATTTGACGACAGTCGAATGATTCCACAAATGTATCGCGAACAGAACAAAGATCGCGAGCAAACGAAAAAACGCAATACGTATCTCTGCGTCAATCTCGTTCCAACGCCGAACGGCGGACCAAGCAATTTGAGATTTCGTATCAGTCACGCTTTACCGTCCCATTTGCTCTGTAGAAACAATATCTCGAATAAAAGATTTGTTGGGCAAGTCTCTAAATTTTCAAACACTGCACATGGAAATCGACATCCAACACGCGAGCGTTTCGGTAGCTTGACGAATTGTCATCGTTAATACAACCGGAGTTTACTGTTTTTCCTCTTCTTATCATGCCCATGCGGCACTATTCGAACGAGCAGACTTCGCGATAATACAGTCTACGAAGAACACAGAATTTCGAGGAAGACGGGATTAACAAATGCGAATATCGTTAGCTTTTCGAGCTTTTTTCTCAGCTCTTTTCAATCGCAAAGCGGCATCACAAATTGAATCGGCACTTAGCAACTCCGATTCGAAACAAGCGAAGCTCCCCGAGCCAGAAAAATCCACGACAAAAACAACGCCAGTGACCAAGACCGTTGCCAGCCGCAGTGAGGCGTTGACTTTATTGAGTGCATTACAACGCGAAGCCCGCTTTCTCGATTTGGTAAATGAATCCCTGGACCAATTCTCGGACGCTCAAATTGGCGCTGCTGCTCGCGACGTTATTCGCGATAGCCAGAAAGTACTGAAACGGATGTTCGACTTGCAGCCACTGCTTA
This sequence comes from Pirellulaceae bacterium, assembly GCA_031373875.1. GTDB lineage: Bacteria > Planctomycetota > Planctomycetia > Pirellulales > Pirellulaceae > JANMGV01. The sequence continues at coordinate 2,349 of JANMNK010000056.1, forward strand.
AAGACGGCGAAGGACAGCAAGTTGCAATGCCCGAAAATGCTTCGGCAATCCGTTGGTGCGTTGTGGGATCGCAAGCCAAACCTGGAGATTCCGTCACGATCGTCCACGCCGGTTGGCAAGCGAAACATGTGCAACTTCCACAATGGACCGGCTCCCGCGACGACCAACTAGTACTTGCCCCCGCCGAAGTCGAATTGTCCGGAAGAAGTTAGCCGATCGAAAAACACTCGCGGAACAAACCAGGAAGACAAACGCCCCGAAGCGTCTGGTTCTACGAAAAAAACCGTTCGCAAGCAAAGACTTCTCGCCGATCGCCGATATCGATCGTACTAAATTCGTACTCGTACTCAGTGAAATGGTACGCGTACTCGATCAGTTGCCATATTCGACTACGTAAAAGCACCCAATTCGCAC
>JANMNK010000061.1:0-1587 GCA_031373875.1 Pirellulaceae bacterium
ACTCGTGTGCCGATTCTTCCGAGTACCCAAAAGACGGCGCTATGTAATGCTTCGAGCTTTTTCTTTTGCAAAGCGGCCATGCACCATTGGCCAATTTGTACCCGATCCGAAGCTCGCAATAATTCGAGCGAACCGACGAGACGCAGTAATTCCATCGCTTCTTGGTTGGGGATCGATGCAGGTGACTTGGGGTCGGCGCCCAGCACGGCACGTATTCGAGGGAGCGCGTCTTGATACAAGGCTCGCTGTTGTCCTGCCGTAAAGCCCCCGGCAATGCGCCGCCATAAAATGATGGCTTCGGCGACGGAATTGGCCGAACGAAAAACAAGCTTGCCTTGAACACGTCGCCAAGTTGTAGCGACTCGCCAATCGTCTGCCGCAAAACCGTAGCCGGGCCTCAGGCAATAACCGACCATGTTAAGCCAACGTGCTTCGTGCGCCGATGATTTCCGGCGAGCATCGTCCATCGCGAGCAACTCGTCCCAAATCGCCCGCAATAAACTTGGTCGCCAATCGGATCTTGATTGTTGGACTGCGTCCTCAAGCGATCGGACAAGTAACTTGGGATCCAATGTTCCTTCTGCCGAGAAAGTTTGGCGAATCACATTCGCTGCAGCATCGATCGTCGATTGCTCTACTATGCCAGCTTGTTCGGATCGGCCCGTGTGAGCGGTACGGTCAGTCTCGGTTGTGGAACGCACATCGAAGTCTAACTTCCATCGATGGGCGCGATCCACGGTTACGCAGCTCAACTCCAACGTCCCGATCTCGGTCAATTCCGATTCGAGGAACACTTGTGCGATCTGCTGTCGACGGACTTTAGGCAACTCAAGGACCGTGCGAATCGGCGGCATCGGTTTCATCAGTTCGGGATCGACGTCCACGATGGCACCCGGTTCAATGGCCAACTGTGTGCTGGAGACCAGCAGAGGAAACTGAATCGGTTGTCCAAGCGTCAACTGAAACGGATGACTGTCCAAAACGAAACGATCGCCGCCAACAGCATTGCCTGGCACGAGGCACATGGCCTTGGGTGGATCGTTGGAAATGACAAGATAATAAGCACGCGCCAGCGTCGCATCGATTCGAACACCTTGCCCGCGACGCACCAGTCCAAAGTATGCTGCGCCCATAGCAACAGCTAAATCCAAGCGATTACCGGCAAGGATTTTCGGCTTCCATGTTTTGGTTGAATCCGAGCTATCTTCAGAGAACCAGTTCGAGATTTGCTCGATTAACATGGACTGAATTTGTGACGCTTCGAGCACTCCGCCATTGAACAGAACCCAGTCGGGTTTGGCGGCCGCGTTTTCGGTTAGTCGCGATGAATCTTCCGCGATTCGGCCAGCCCAGCGATGTTCCCACAAGAACGCGGCAAGATGTTTAGTGACCGCGGGCTCGGTTGCATAAGGCAGACCAAACTCTTGAAATCCTGTCTGCGATGGCGCGGGCTTGGCCGATAATTCGACTTGGGGAAAAAATCCGTCCAGCAAAGTTCGTCGTACGGTATCGAAATCGACCGTAGTCGACATCGATTGCGCGAGCAGTCTTGCTCCGGTTGCTGGCAGGTTGATTGTGTAGCTGGCC
>JANMNK010000068.1:0-2537 GCA_031373875.1 Pirellulaceae bacterium
CAAATGCGGGTTACCAACAAGGGCTACTTGTTCTAGCAAGACACCTAGGACTTAGCCTGACGAGTCTTCAGGACAACACTGCTTCACTTGAGCTTCGTGTCTTTGGGCCCTGTAATTTCAAGAAGTCTCAAGGAGTCTCGCCCAACGATCTTTCGGTCGCGCGCTCAATTTGCACGCGAACAGCACAAATCACTGCCGCATCTATCCAGGCACCATGGGAAGGAACAATACCTTCGGATGGAACGGAGATACGCGACGAAATATTGAGTGCCGGTGCACAATGCGTAGATCTTGAGAGCCTTATCGATTGGTGTTGGAGCCGTGGAATTCCGGTTCTTCATATTTCCAACTTTCCAAGGAATGCGCGCAAGATGGATGGCATGGCAGCGTTGGTGAATGGTAGGCCTGTAATTGTTTTGTGTAAAAACGTAAAACAAGAAGCGTGGTTGCTTTTTGATCTTGCGCACGAGTTAGGTCATATCGCACGAGGTCACGTGTCTCAAAACGGTGTTTTGATTGATGAACTCGTTGCGAAAGACAGTACTGATGCCCAGGAAACTGAGGCAAATAATGTTGCAACAGAGATATTAACAGGCAATTCAAATTGCCGTTTTCGATCAACTGGACGCTGGCCCAATGCAAAGATGCTTGCCAATGCAGCAATTGAAGAAGGTCGAATACGTCAAATAGACGCTGGCCATATTGTGTTGAATTATTCCAACTTTAAGGGACCTTCCTTTCATGCACTGGGTAATGCAGCACTTAAATTAATCCGCCCAAATTCTGACGCGACCAGGTTAATTTTCGAGAAGATGGCAGGAAATCTAGACTGGAGCGAAGTTACGGAGGATAGTTCAGAATTTCTTATGCGTGTTTGTACTCCGAAACATCGGACATGACGCTTCTCTTTGTTGATAATGATGTTATCTCGAAGTTGGCATCTTGCGATCTCGTAGACGATGCTCTCATATCGTTGAATTCCAATCGACACTCCGTTCGTATATTGAGCACATTCAAGCACCGATTTGGACTCACTAACCAGACGCGACGTTCTCGGATTGAGCAGGAAATCGGTTTGGCAACTTATGAGCGGATTTTGAATTTTCAAATCAGCGTTGGAGAAATACCGGAGGCGCCTGATCATTTGCTGTCGCCGTTTGAGGACCTAACCGAAATTGATGTCGGCGAATCTCAGATGTTCGCTTCTGCTTCTGTATCTGAAGATGTAATTGTTGTGACCGGGGACAAGCGATCCATTCGTTGTCTCGCAAGCTCACGAGCTTGCGAAAAAATTACGATGGCACTTAAGCATCGCATACTTTGTTTCGAGCAAGTTGTGAAGGCAATTATTACACACAAAGGCTTTGACTATACGAAGCACAAGATCGTTCCCGCAGTCCATTGTGACACAGTCCTCCGTGTTATATTTGGAACGGGAATCGACGCAGACGAGACTAATGTTACATTCGCCCTCGATGGTTACATAAATGAACTTCGAAGGTCGTCTGGAGACCTTTTGCAGTAGCTATTGACGAACACATCGAGGAATGTAATCGACCGAATGCTTTAAAGTCTACCTGTGTAACGATTTCTACAATGTCGTTTTGCAGGCTTTTTGAATCGCATAGTCCAGCTATAGACTGACCATATGGAACAAGTTCTCTATGCGTCTATTGCCGAAAGGACTCTCAATGCAAATCGACCTATGGCCACTAACCCAACTCAAACCATATCCAGGCAATCCCCGAATCAACGATGGTGCTGTCGATGCTGTGGTCAACTCAATTCGTGAATTTGGTTGGCGTGTTCCAATCGTAGTCGATACCGAAGGCGTCATCATCTGCGGTCACACCAGATTGAAAGCGGCTGAAAAGCTTGGCCTCGAACGCGTGCCAGTACATGTCGCGACCGATTTGACGCCCGAACAAATCAAAGCCTATCGAATTGCAGACAATCAAACGGCCTCGATCGCCGAATGGAACTTCGACTTGTTGCCAATCGAGTTAGCCGATTTACAGGCAGCGAATTACGACCTCGATCTACTTGGATTCGACGCAGAAGAACTGGCTCGCATTATGAGTGGCGAGGTTAACGATGGCCTGTGCGATCCCGACGACGTTCCACTGCCACCCGACGAAGCCGTAACACGGCCGGGTGACTTGTGGATTCTTGGTGAACACCGTTTGCTGTGCGGTGATAGTTCCAAGCCCGAGGATCTCGATCGGTTGCTCGACGGTCAGCCAGTGCATTTTGTAAACACGGACCCACCCTACAACGTCAAAGTCGAACCACGATCCAACAACGCAATCGCTGCAGGCCTCAGTTCGTTTGCTGGACCAAAGAATCATCAAGCACTCGATGTGGCAAGGCATCCTGAGAAGGCCAAACCGACGCAAAAGAAGATGCGTGCGAAGGATAGACCGCTGGCAAATGACTTTGTATCTGACGAAGCCTTTGATGTTCTGTTGGACGCATGGTTTGGGAACATTGCACGAGTATTGTTGCCCGGTCATATCGCGTATATCTGGGGAGGCTAT
>JANMNK010000087.1:0-3990 GCA_031373875.1 Pirellulaceae bacterium
TAACACGTACACAGTTTGTTCGAGAGAGACTTGTTTCGTCGCCTGCGCAGTAATATCCCTTCAGCCCTTTAGTTTTCATCGCGGAGTAGCCTCAAGTTTCTGTTCTCCCGCGACTTGGCAATATTTTATTTTCTGTTCTGAGATTTGCGCGCAAGAAACGGGTGGAGGCGAAGAGGCTGGGAATGATATAGTTGCGTCAGCTTAAGCTATGGGAGGAAGGGCGAATGCAATCGGACTACGAAAAAATCAAACAGGCGATCGAGTATGTTCGTGAACATTCGTCGGAGCAGCCCACTTTGGACGAGATTGCTGACAGCGTATCGCTCAGTCCTGCGTACTTTCAACGCCTCTTTCGGCGATGGGCCGGAGTTAGCCCGAAACGCTGGCTCCAGTATTTGAACGCAGTAACGGCTAAGCGATTGTTGCGGGAATCAGTTCCTGTTCTGGATACTGCGTTTGCTGTGGGACTGAGCGGACCCGGACGATTACACGATTTGATCGTTTCGACGGAAGCCATGACACCGGGCGAGTACGCGGACCGCGGTCGAGGAATTGTTATTCGATACGGATGGCATGAGTCGCCGTTCGGCCGATGTTTGATTGCACTGACAGAGCGTGGAATTTGTGCGCTTCGGTTCGCAGATGATGCCGACGTCGGTGCTGAAATGGAACGATTGAATTCCGAGTGGTCAAGTGCTAGCTTGATAAAGGATCAAAAGAAGACGGCTGATGTCGTCGCTAAAATTTTTAAAAGCGGACGAAACGCGAAACTCCTCTTGGACTTGAAAGGTACAAATTTCCAGCTTCGCGTCTGGGAGGCCTTGCTGCACATCCCCGAAGGATGCATTATCTCCTATAGTGACCTTGCCCAGCGACTGGGATCGCCTACGGCAAGTCGAGCGGTCGCCAGCGCGATCGGTGCGAATCCGATTGCGTTCTTGATTCCTTGCCATCGCGTGTTGCGATCAACAGGCGAACTAGGTGGATACCGCTGGGGATTGGATCGCAAATCGATAATTTTGGCGCGCGAGATGGCTCGGACAAAGACCAGCCCGATGGAAATATGAGAACAGCGTTTTTCCAATGATATCAACAAGAATAAAGATCGAGAAAATGACTTTCAAACGACTGTTTCTTATGTTCGTCCTCGTCACGATTGCAATGCTAGGCATGCAAGGAATTGCTCAGGAGAATCCGCCAGCTAATCCGAAGCAGCGAGTCGGCGGGCCATTTGAGAATGCCGAGTACTTTTATTACGGCATGCCGGAGCGAATTGACGCGATGCACACGAGCACTGGTTGGGACAATGAAAAGCAGAAACTGATTCTTAAGGGCACCGTGTACAATCGCGATTCAAAAACACCGGCTGCGGGAATCGTTCTTTACTACTACCATACGAATTCCGAGGGTTATTACGCCGGCGGAGCAGGGGCAGACCCCCGGGCTATCCGGCACGGAGTACTGCGTGGCTGGGTGAAGTCAGATGCGAACGGAAAATACACGATCCGTACGAGCCGCCCCGCTGCGTATCCCAAAGAAAAAATTCCTGCGCACATCCATTTTGCGATCAAAGAACCTCTGCTCAACGAATACTATGTCGACGATGTCGTGTTCGATGACGATCCCTTGCTGACACACGATGTGCGAAAGGCGATGGAGAACCGCTGTGGGTCCGGCATCGTGCAACTCAAGAAATCAAGCGACACGCTTGTGGCGGAACGAGACTTCATATTGGGATTGAACATTCCCGATTATCCGGCCGAAGCGGACTCGGCAGTTAACAAGTCCACGACAGCAACGCTGAGTGTACCCGAGGCTGTAATCGATGGCTTTAACCCCGGTATCGCCGTCTCAGGATTGAATCCCAACGAAGTCGTTCGTATTCACGTGTTGCGTGCACTTGAAAAATGGCGTGAAGCCGACGGCCAATGGCGCAAGGCAAAACAATCGCTCCACGCCTTTGCTGACTTTGCGGCCGACGCTAGCGGTACGATTGAAGTCGATACACAAGCTCCGATTGCCGGCACGTACACAACCGCTGACCCACTGGCGTTACTCCGAACCGGTTATAGATTTGGCGACGCGGCTCTAAAGGATGTTGTTTCTTTTCCTGAGGAGCCATTGATTTCGGGCCCCGAAGACCGAGTATGGGTCAAGCTCGAACGCGCGGGAAAAATCGAAGCCGAAGCGTTTTTTGAGTTGTCCGGCAAGGCAAAAGGACTCGAGGTGGGGCAGAAGTCCGGTGAAGGTTGGCATGCCGTCTACGCTCGACCGAGCGGAGGCGACAAGTTACCGGTCGTCATCAGTCTACATGGCAGCGAGGGTGGCAGTATCGACAAAGCTCGCGGGCGCGCTCTTCAGTTTGCCAATAATGGATTCGCCGCAGTTGGAGTGAATTACTTTGCGTACCCGCACGAAACCATTCCGGGCGTTCCAACTGAACATGCCGAAATCAAGCTTGAGATCCTTGAGTCGATCCGAGATTGGTTGCAGTCTCTCCCCGAAGTTGAATCCAATCGCATTCATCTCGTCGGCGTTTCCAAAGGCGCTGAGTTCGCGCTGCTTGCCGCAACTCGATTCGAATGGATCAATTCGGTCGTTGCGGTGGTGCCGACCGATGTTGTTTGGGAAGGCTACTCGGGAGGTGGAGGCGTTTGGAAAGCAACCTCGTCGTGGTCCATTGACGGCGAAGCCGTGCCGTTCATTCCACTGTTTCAGTTTGAACCCACACGAGAAGGAATGTACCGAACCAATACGGAGCGTTACACGCGATCTCGCAATTTCTATGCGACCCAAGAAACAGACGCTCGAATCCCCGTAGAAAACATCAAGGCTCGTCTCCTGCTTCTGGCGAGCGACCGCGACGAAGTCTGGGCCTCGGGCGACATGGCTCGCAACATTGTTGAACGGATGGTCGCGGCCGGTAACGCCGACAAAGTCGAAGTTCGAATCTACCCTAAAGCGGGTCATCAGCTTTCTAGCACCGGCACTTTTCCCGTTCGTCTGTATGGTGAGCAATCATCGGATCCAACCGCCAAAGATATTCTTGCCGAAGGCGACGCAGCAGCCGATGCTTGGCGACGAACGATTCGATTTTTGAAGAAGTAGGCTCCGGTTGACATTATTCGGTGATAAAATCGTACGGCAATGCTTGGCCTACAAATCGACTTTTTATGTGATTCACTGAGTAATTCCAATGACAAAATCTCAGCCGACCATCATCAATTCTGTTTGCCCAAAATGTCTAGCGCTGAATCGGGTGCCCGCCGAGCGTATCGAAGACCGTCCAGTATGTGGACGCTGTAAAACGGGCCTAGCTCCCGCTCACCCAATCGAGCTCGACGATGCTAGTTTTGAGAAATTCATTTCGCGATCCGATCTGCCTGTCGTCGTCGATTTTTGGGCAAGTTGGTGTGGACCATGCCGTGCAATGGCTCCGCAATTCGAACAAGCTGCACAAGTAATGACCGCACAGGCAGTGTTTGCAAAACTGAACACCGAAACCAATCAGGTTGCCAACCAATTTCAAATCACAGGCATCCCCTGCCTTATCGCCTTCCTAAAAGGACGCGAAATCGCTCGACAGGCCGGACTTATGAATAGCTCTCGAATCGTGCAATGGGCCCACTCGATCAAACCTTGAGCGAGTCTACACAAGCTGCAATACCCAATACGATCAATTTCAATTTGTCCAAGAACCACGATTTCGGCGTTCTTGACGTAAATGCGTGTGTCGAGAGCAATAACACTTTGCTGCATACCGCTTACCCAAGCTGGGAAACGGTTTAGACGAATTTTCTAGCGCCCCCCGTCAGCAAACTTAAACAACTAGAAAACCATTGAATTTTGCTCAACACAGCGCTTCGGGCAGATCGCACCCAAACTTCAATATGTTTTCCAGCGAGTCTGCATCCCCCGCGTTCTGATGATTGCGTAAGAATGCAACTGGTCCACGAGCAACGTCAAGAGATAATAAGTGAATTTGACTGG
>JANMNK010000133.1:0-2955 GCA_031373875.1 Pirellulaceae bacterium
ATCCGAAGCGCCGGGAGTTTTCCCGGCCGGCATCGAAGTGCCCGATTTTGGAGCGGACGTGCCGCCTGGACTAGCAACTGGTGAAGCCGCGCTTGGTTGAGTAACGTTTGGATTTGCCGCAATCGCGTTGTTGGGATTTCCAGCGGAGTTAGCCGTGTTGGTGTTAACAGGTGAAGCTGGCGATTTGGAAGCGGCCGATTCGTCAGCAACTTCGAATTTGGATTTAGGCGCTGCCTCTTCGGCTTTTTGGCATCCGGTCACAAGGACCAAACTGGAGCAGCCGCAAACTAGAGCTAGAGAAAGGCGACGAAGGGTGCGTGGCTTTTGAATCGCCAAACGCCGGGAGGATACCAAAGACATGTGAAACTAATCCTTGCAATAAATGAATTGACTCGTCGAAGGCGGCGAGCAAATGCGAATGGCTGGCAGACCGGACATTCAGCTACGAGTTTTGACGACCTAAAGCATACACAGAAGTTGCAATGAACGGAAACGCGAAATGACAGCTTAGAAGCTGCTGATAATCAGCAATTCCAGCGGGTTTCCACAATTTCAGAGCGTCGGAGCAACCAAATTTCTACTACGTTCTGTTCGCTTTGAGCTGGCAGATGCCCTGCACTACGAAGGGAAGCCGCCTTTTGTTTGCAAGAATCTAGCCTTTTATCGCAGGATCAGCGGGTTTTTCAGGAGATGACTCACCCGTCGTGGTTGGATCCGTAGTTGGCCGAGGAGGATTGAACAATTCACTCAGGCCCTGTTCCAACAAAAGACTATTTACGTCCAATGAGGTAACTTTGTTTTCCTTGTCAAGAAATATCACGCTTGGAACGGAGCTGATTCCCAAATCAAGTGAAATAGGATGTTCGTATTTCTCGTTTCGATCCCACAACTGAATCCAAGGCCACTTGGATTGATCAATGATGGTTTTCGCTTTGACCTGATCTTCATCCATGCATACCGATACGATCTCAAAACCCTTGTCATGAAAGGTATCGTAAACTTTCTTTAGGCTGTTCATTTCCTTTATCGCCGGTGGGCTGAAAGTGGCCCAGAAACAGACCACAACGTATTTGTCTTTGAGCGACGCGATGTCAAAGGGTTCGTCGTTGTTTGTCACGCCTTTTAGGTCTAGTGGTTTATCGATCAGCTCGAGTCGTTTGCTATTGGCCTTGATCATCGTGATAAAATCTGTCAGCGAATCGTCCTTTTTCGCTTCTAGGATTTCGGCAAATTGGTTGTAAGCGTCTCGCGCGAAACTTAAGTCCTCGAGTTGTTCGAGGTTCTGTCCGGCCAAGACGACCATCTGCATATCCGACGAGTTCAATTTCTTTTTGCTTATCAAGTATTCCTTGAATCGTTCGACTGTCTTCTTTTGAGATTCGGGGCCATCGTTACCAAGGAGCAAAACGGAAGATGAAACGAAATCGATTTCCGCAGTGAGATAATTTTTGGACGATGGCTCTTTGATCAAGTCCATCACTTTCTTCGAAGCTTCGCGAATCGCCCGTTGCATTTGCAGATACTGTTCGGGTGTTTGAGGCTTGAGTTGTTTGGTCTTTGCAACAAAAGCCAAGAGTTCGGCGGGCTTGAAGGTTTCGGGCAATTTTACTTCGATCCAATCTGGCTTCGCAGTCTTTTGCGATGCAGTGTTTGGCGCAGCTTGAGTTGGAGGTTCTGGGTTTGCAGGATTTTGAGCGAGCGCATCATGGCTACAAAGGATGGGCAGTGCAAAAGTGGTCAGGACGATTGCAAATTTGTATGGCATTCAAAAACCTCGATCGGACTTTTTGCGCGAAACTAAATTTTCGTTGATCACGTCAGGATAGACACGAAAAATTTCTAAGAGGAATCGCTGCATTGTAATTGCCAGTCGCGTAGCTTCCTAGGTTCGGCAATTTGCCCCCACTAAGTCGCTTGGTTCAAAGATAGTTGCTCGAAGTGACAGTTTGTCGCGTCAAAACCTCCCTCGAATGGACCAATAGGTTTCGAATCGTACGATGTTAAGTTCACAGCTTTCAAAATATCTAAAAGCAAATGCTTGGTCAGCAGAGCAAATCGTTGAAATGTTCGATGTTTGACGGAAGTTGCCGGTCGGATAGAATCGAATTGGACTTTAAGTTGGTTTTGCAATTGTGCACGCCCCAAATTTCTTGGGGTCCACGTAGAAAGTTGAAACGATGCCGCTACTCGATTCTCGAAGACAGTTTCTAAGGCAGCTTGGAATTAGTTCTGCCGCCCTGCCCTTTGTATTGAACCTTTCTAGTTTGGTTCGTTCAGCAGAGTATTCGCGCAAACAACGCTTGGTAATTCTTTTTAGCCCGAACGGAATTGTTCCCGATACATTTTGGCCTGATGCCGAAGGCGAATCTTTTGAATTGAAATCGATCCTCGAGCCTTTGGCCGATTTCAAGAGTCGCATGCTTGTCATGCATGGGCTTAACGACAAGATTCGCGGGGACGGCGACAATCACATGCGCGGTATCGGTTGCCTACTGACCGGGATTGAATTATTTCCTGGAAACATTCAAGGCGGATCGGATACACCCGCTGGTTGGTCGAGTGGTTTGTCGATCGATCAGGAGATCAGGAAATTTCTGCAAGCGAATCCCGAAACGGAAACTCGTTTTGGTTCTTTGGAGTTTGGAGTTGGCGTGCCGGAGAGAGCCGATACGTGGACTCGCATGGTCTATCAAGGCCCGAACAAGCCGGTTGCCCCGATTGATGATCCGAGGCAAATGTTTCGCAAGTTATATGGCAACCGCCAAGACGACGAGATCACATCCAGCGTGCTCGACGGAGTCCGACACGATCTCGAACGTTTAAAACAGTCCGTTAGGACCGGCTCAAGTTTTATTGTCGGAACTCAGTATTCTTGGTAAGCTTCTCCTGGTTAGTGTTCTATTCACTCTTGTAGGAGGTAGCCAAGGATGGCATTCGTATTTGAAGCGGGGTATG
>JANMNK010000143.1:0-5076 GCA_031373875.1 Pirellulaceae bacterium
GGGTGCCCTTGTCTATCGACTCGACAAGTTGGGTAGCAGTTCGTGCTTGGCAAAAATCGTCGACGGGCCGATTGCGTTTCGCCCATTCGGCACCGGCGTGGTTCGATGTAGATAACAAACCGATCAAGCCATCATCTGACGAAAAAGAATTTCTCGTCAACCGAATGAAAACAGAAATGGAACGCAGCCGATCCATCGTCGGACCAGAAGCATTTAACGAATATGAGAAAGCTCTAAAATGGTACGAATCACTCGAAACGAAGCAATAGTTTGCCCAATCGCCGGATCAACAACTTAAGTTTTCGCCAACAATTACGTATTGCGTATTGCAGCAGCGACTAGCTTTCATGGACGATTTAAGCCAAAATGGAACTATGCCTACCTTAATGCTCTCGAGCCATCGCGCTCCCTCACCAAAGCATCCCAAATTGCAACACCCTGCCAAAGACTTCCTATTGCTTGGGCTGTGGTTCATCGCTTGCATTTCGTCCGTACCCGTAGTCGCCTCCATCGACGCTGAAGACGAAAAGGGAGTCGAGTTTTTTGAAAAGAATGTTCGACCGATCCTCGTGGAGCACTGCTATGAATGCCATTCGGGGCGGGAGAAAAATGGTGGCTTGCTGATTGACTCCCGTGAAGGACTACTTGCAGGAGGCGATTCCGGCGGAGTCATTGTTCCCGGCGACCCGGAACATAGTTTGCTAGTCGAAGCGATTCGGTACAAGAACTTAGATCTTCAAATGCCGCCCAAAAAACCACTCGCACCAGAGCAAGTGCAAACGCTTGTCGAGTGGATCGCGATGGGAGCACCCGATCCGAGAAAAGCAGAATCCTCCGAAGGAGCACCGGCCCCCACGGGCATGAGTATCCAAGAAGGCCGCCAATTCTGGTCGATGAAGCCCATCTCGAACCCCGTCGTACCGTCAGTTGAAAACGCAGCTTGGGTTCAGACGCCAATCGATGCATTCATACTCGACAAACTTGTCAAGCACGGAATTACCCCCGCCGCTCCCTCCGATAAAAGAACGCTCATTCGTCGTGTGACGTTTGACTTGATCGGAATTCCACCCACGCCCCGTGAAATCGATGATTTCCTCGCCGACGATTCTCCGGATGCTTTCCGCAAGGTCGTCGACCGATTGCTCGATTCGCCACACTATGGAATTCGATGGGGGCGACATTGGCTGGATGTTGCACGATACGCGGACTCCAACGGGCTCGACGAGAATCTAGCGTTTGGAACTGCATGGCGTTATCGCGATTATGTCGTCGAGTCCTTCAACGAAGACAAACCTTTCAACCAATTTTTGGTCGAACAAATTGCAGGCGACTTGATTCCGAACGCGACTCGAGAAACGAAAACAGCGACGGGGTTCTTGGTCCTTGGTGCCAAAGTGTTAGCGGAACCCGATCGAGAAAAACTATTGATGGACACGATCGACGAACAGCTCGATACGGTCGGCAAAGCATTCCTGGGAATGACTATCGGATGCGCGCGTTGCCATGATCATAAATTTGATCCTTTGAAACAGACCGACTATTACGCACTCGCTGCCATTTTCAAGAGTACCAAGACCTTTGGCGATACAAACTTTGGCGCGATCAAGCACTGGAACGAACACACATTTGCCGATGCCGAAGAGGTCGCCAAGATCAAAGAAGTCGAAGCGGCCATCGCAGAAAAGCAAAAGCTTGCAACCGGTTACAAAAACGACGCGATGGTAAAATTGCGCGATCAAACGCGGGCTAAGGCTACGGAATATCTCATCGCGGCATCCGCCATCACGCCCATGTCGACACTGGTCGATGCAGCCGAAGTCGCGAAGCCGCTTGGCTTGCACCCCCGCGTGCTGCATCATTGTCGTCTGCATCTCGAATATCATTCGGATGATCCGTTCTTTGCAAAATGGCATAAATTGGCCGCTGCGCATGATACTGCCGCAATCGATCAGCACTATAGGCCACTTTTTGCACAAGCGCCGGTTGCATGGGCTGAAGCCAAGCAAAAAGACGCGAGCATTACGGCTTTGCCCGATCCAAACCTCGAAGCAGCCAGTTTGGCCATGAATGATGAGTCAGGCTTTTTGGCACTTCCCGCGAAGCCCGGATTCGCTTTCGACGAAGCGACCTTGTCAGAATACAACCGTTTGTCGGAAGAGGCCCGCGTCTTGGAAAGCTTTGCTCCCGATCTTACCTCTTGTTTGGGCGTAACCGACGGACCGATCCAGGCGACTCTTCCGATTCACATTCGCGGAAGTCATCGTAATCTCGGCGAGCCCGTCGCTCGATCATTCCCGCAAGTCATGCACGCAGGTAGCGGCGACATTATTTTGCCTCGTACGCAAAGCGGTCGATTGGAGTTGGCTCAATGGATGGCCAGCAGTACAAATCCTTTGACTGCCCGCGTGTACGTCAATCGAATTTGGACTTGGCATTTCGGTCGTGGAATCGTGAACTCGCCTGACAATTTCGGCAAGCTTGGTGATCGTCCTTCGCATCCAGAATTGCTCGACTGGTTGGCCAGATATTTTATCGAAGCAGGCTGGTCTTCAAAAGATTTGCATCGTCTCATTCTTGCGTCCAGCACTTATCAGATGTCCGCTTCGAATGCATTGGAGCAATCCGATTCGAACCCGGACCCTGAGAATCGATTGCATTGGAAATTCAATTCCCATCGCTTGGATGCTGAGCAGATTCGCGATTCCATCCTCTTTGTATCGGGCCGTCTGGATGAGACGATGAACGGCAAGTCCGTGCCGCTTCGCAATCGACAATTCGTTTTCGACCATACGTCGATCGACCACACCAAGTACGATAGCCTTCGCCGCGCGATCTACTTGCCCGTTATTCGAAACAACGTTTACACTTTGTTTGAACAATTCGATTTTCCCGATCCAACGATGGTCACCGGAGTTCGCAATACGACAACCGTAGCCCCTCAAGCACTGTTCATGATCAACTCTGATCTTGTAATGAACTGCGCTGACCAACTGGCTGAACGATTAGTCGACGTTTCATCCGACCCGACGACGCGCGTCCAATATTTGTATCAAACCACATTGGGACGGCCTGCAACGGATTCCGAATTGCAACGGGCTTTGGAATTTATTAGCGAATTAACACTGAACAATGATGCAGCGGATCAGAGTACAGCGGATCAGAGTACAGCGGATCAGGTAAACACAGATTCCAAGAGTAAGCGTAGTTGGTCCATATTCTGCCAAACGCTGCTTGCAAGCAACGAATTCATGTATGTGAGGTAATCCATGTCCGATACCATTCGACCGCGCATGGTCGACGGTTTGCACACGCGTCGAACTTTGCTAAAAAGTTCAGCGGTTGGGTTCGGCTATTTGGCCCTGAGTGCCATGCTAGCGGGCGAATCGCAATCGGGTAGTGCGCGTGCCTCCGATAGTTTAAATCCGCTGGCAGCCAAGCCCCCGCATTTCGCTCCACGCGCCAAACGCATTGTGTTTCTGTTTATGAAAGGTGGCCCATCGCACGTCGATACTTTTGATCCCAAGCCACTCCTGGATCGCGACAACGGCAAGCCACCTCCATTTGAATTGCCGAAAGTGCTTTTTGCGGCGCAGGGCAATCTGCTCAAGTCACCGTGGAAGTTCAAGCAACATGGACAAAGCGGTTTGCCGGTTAGCGAGTTATTTCCCCATGTCGCAAAGCACGTCGATGACCTTTGCATTCTTCGTTCCGTGCATGGCACCAACCCCGCCCACGGCGGCGCTTTATTAAAACTGCATACGGGAAGCGATCAATTTGTTCGCCCCAGTTTGGGAGCGTGGGTGACGTACGGACTGGGCACAGAGAATGACAATCTACCGGCGTTCGTAACGATTTGTCCGACGTTGGCTCATGGTGGTGTCAATAATTGGGGCTCTGCATTTTTACCTGCCCATTGTCAGGGCACGCCGATCGGTAACGCAAGTTTGCCGGCGACGGCGGCTTTGGTAAAGAACATTCGCAATTCACGGATCGAGCCAGAATTGCAACGACGGCAATTGGACTTACTGGCAGCCATGAATCGCGAGCAAATGGAATTGCAAGGCCGGAATCAAGCTCTCGAAGGCCGTATGAACTCCTTTGAACTAGCCTTTCGCATGCAGTCGACGATGCCGCACATTCAAAACCTCGCGGACGAGACGCAAGAGACTATGAAGCAATATGGCATTGACGATCCTGTTACCGAAAATTTCGGTCGTCAATGTTTGATGGCCCGACGCTTTCTCGAAAACGGCGTCCGGTTTGTGCAAGTAACCCACAGCGACAGCGAAGTTCAATGGGACCAGCACGGCGACCTTTATCGCGGGCATACCAAGAATGCTTCGGAGGTCGACAAGCCCATCGCAGGCTTCCTGGCCGATCTCAAAGCACGCGGATTGCTCAAAGATACTTTGGTGCTATGGGGTGGTGAATTCGGTCGCACGCCAACCGCACAAGGGACCGATGGCCGCGATCATAATCCCCACGGGTTTACGATGTGGATGGCCGGGGGGGGGGTCAAAGGCGGTTACGCTTATGGTGCGACCGATGACTATGGCTATTATGCACTAGAAAACAAAATGCACGTCAACGACCTGCATGCCACGATACTGCACATCCTCGGTCTAGATCACGAACGTCTAACTTTCCGCTACGCCGGTCGAGATTTCCGCCTAACCGACGTCGCCGGCAAACCCGCCACAGACATTCTGGCCTAAAAGTAGTTCCCGCTTTAAAAGTAGTTCCCGCTTGCCGAGCGGGAACAGCCGAAGCGAGCAATTTAAACTTTTCAAGTTTCACAACAATACGAACCAAGCCGCAAGCCCTCTGCACCGCGCATAACAACCCCACCGCCAACTTTCTCCGTAGTGCATTCCCCTTCATTGGCCGATACACCCGCCAATCAAACATCCCCCGCTCCGAGATCCCGTCCGGCAGACGGGATCTACACAAGTAGTTCCCGCTTGCCGAGCGGGAACAGCCGAAGCGAACAACACAGCCTTCAGAAATCCCCCACTAACAAGAACCAAGCCGCAAGCCCTCTGCACCGCGCATAACAACCCCACCGCCAACTTTATC
>JANMNK010000194.1:0-1751 GCA_031373875.1 Pirellulaceae bacterium
CGATCGATTGCGGCGATTGCCCAAAGTACTGTCTTTGGTTCGCGAGTTTTCCGAAGCTGGCAAATGTGTCGCCGCTATCTGTCATGGCGGTTGGATTCCCATTTCGGCTGGCGTGTATCGCGGTGTTAGAGTGACGGGATCACCGGGTATCAAGGATGACTTGGTCAACTCAGGTGCGATTTGGGAAGACTCCGAAGTGGTTGTCGATCGCCATTTCATCTCCAGTCGCAAGCCCGACGACTTGCCAGCGTTCTGTCGCGAGATAATTCGCTTTGTTGCATCGCACTAATTGAAAGCCTGCGTGGCACGCTTGCGATCCATGTGTTGCCCCTCAGTACGCACAGGTGGTAAACAGCACTTGTATTATATTCGGCGCTGACTTGAGAGATTCGATCAACTTGTCCGAAGGAATGTGGTCCACCTGCATGGAACAGCAAGCTGCGTTACCGCCAGCGAATACCAAGTTTTCAACTTCTTCGACATTGATTCCCTCCGCACGCAAGCCATCGAGCACCGTGGCCAAGACACCGACTCGATTGTAATGACGAACAACCAGACGATGCGTTTCTGGTGAGCGAGCGCACAAGTTGACTGTTCCGGGAGGATGACTTGTCTCGATGAATACGTTGACGATCCGGACTACTTCCGAGGCGATGGCTTCGGATGCTTGTTCGGTCGAGGCTCCGATGTGCGGCGTGCAAGTGGTCAGAGTAGCCAGTTCCGTATCGGTCCACGTCTCATCGGCTCCGGTGGGTTCGTTTTCGAATACATCGAGGCCAACGCGAAGCCCTTTTGTTGCAATTCCTTCGCGTACGGCTTGTGTATCCATCAACGACCCTCGCGAAGTATTGATAAGGATCGCATTCGGTTTCATGGCAGCGACAAAAGCTCGATTCACCGTGTGCTCTGTCTCGCGCGAGTGGGCCAAGTGAACGCTGACTGCGTCGCACGTTGCCAATTCGATGGGCGTGCGTGCAAACTCAACCCCTGCATTTTCGGCGATCTGCGGGGTCAAACTGCGGGAGTAAGCCTTGACCTTCATTTCCAACGCAAGTGCTCGATCGGCGACAGCGCGCCCGATGGCACCGAATCCGAGAATCCCCAAAGTCCGTCCAGCCAGACCACGAGCGTTGCCAAATTCCTTTTTCTTCCATTGACCGTTTTGCATCGATTGCGAAGCTTGTACGATGCGGCGATCTGCGGCGATCAACAATCCAATCGTCAGTTCAGCAACGGCCGCCGTGTTTTTACCAGGGCAGTTGGCGACGTAAATCCCACGCGAGCTTGCCGCAGCCAAATCGATGTTGTCGACTCCAGCACCGGCGCGAATAATCAGTGATAATTGCGGGGCAGCCTCAATGGCCGCCGCAGTCACTTTGGTAGATCTGACGACGAGAATATCCGTATCCGCCAATTTTCCCGGCAGGGTATCCGCCGTGATGCCCGAGCAGACTTCGACGTCCATGCAATGAAATTGCAACGCACGGGTCGCTTTAGGGGAAAGCGGATCGACAATGGTAACCTTCATGGTTGTATTCTCCTGCAAAGAGTAGTCGCCAAGTTAAATTGTATTTCCAAGAGTATACACATTTCCAGAAACCACCCGAAACAGGAACTTTCTTCGTTTAGCCTCGCAACGCGTTTTTGATAACAATTGCGACCGGGATTTCTACGTTTAGTCGCGCAGCGCATCTTGCGGCACCTGGCACGGTACAATCGGTAATTGCCGCACGCGCCTCCGGCGGCTAAAC
>JANMNK010000217.1:0-1624 GCA_031373875.1 Pirellulaceae bacterium
TTGATTAGCTTTTGTTCGTCGAAGAAGGGAACAAAAACGTGCCCAGGTGGACACGAGGCTCGACCGTCTACCCAAGCGACCAACGTCAACTCACCGCGACGCGTTGTTAGCTTAACTCGTTCGCCATTTCGAACCCCTAGAGCTGTTGCATCCTCTCGATTGATCTCGACGTACGCTGTCGGCATTGCTCGCCTTAGCTGAGGCACTCGCATCGTCATGGTGCCGGTATGCCAATGTTCCAGAACGCGCCCCGTATCAAGCCAAAACGGGTATTCGCTGTCAGGCATTTCGGGCGGTGGTACATAAGGCCGAAACCACAAAAACGCCTTATCGTCTTTGGTAACCGAATGATAAAACTGAAAACCGCTTCCTGGTTTGACGAATGGATCGCTGCCTTCGACAAATCGATAACGCGTTTCCTGATAAGTCCCATCCGCTCGTTCCACAACTGGCCACCGCAAGCCGCGAGTCTTGACCAATTCGGAGTAGGGCGCAAGATGCTTATGCTTAATATTGCTGAAAGCGCGATACTCTTCGTATAGACGTTCATCGACATTGATTCGGTAATATTGCGACCAATCCCATAAGGGCACTTGTTGTTTATTTTCGTCAAGCTGCTGGAAAATGAACTGACCGTCGCGATCCTTCATCCCGGCATGCCCCAATTCCAAAAGTCGATGTGCAACGGCCAATATTTGCCAGCAGTCGTCACGTGCTTCGTCCGGCGGGTCAACCATTCGAAACCATTGTTGGGTGCGACGTTCGGAGTTCCCAAACATGCCATTTTTTTCAACCCACAGAGCGGAAGGTAACACGAGATCCGCTAACGCTGTTGTCGCGGTAGGGTAAACATCGGATACGATTAAGAATTTGTCCGCGAGTTCCGACTTCTTGTCGAACAACTTGCTCAGATTCGGAAGCGATTGCCCAGGATTCGTTACTTGAACCCAAATCGTGTTGATCGCACCTTCGACGTTGGATGGGCTGCAGAATTTTTCCCAAAGCTGTACTGTGTGGTAACCTGGTTTCGGATTGATTCTACCGGGAGGCAATTTCCAAATATCTTCTGCGATGTGCCGACCTTTTTCATCGTCCACTCGCAAGTCTCCTGGCAGCGCGTGCGCCAGAGTGCCTGTTTCGCGAACGGTGCCGCACGCCGACGGCTGACCCGTAAGCGATTGCGGTCCATCGCCAATTTTTCCCCAATGCCCGCTCAGCAAGTGGATTGCATGCACGAGATTGTTAATTGCGGTGCCTTGCGTATGTTGGTTCATCCCCATACACCAAAGGCTCGTAATTTTCTTGTTCTTGTCGGCAAAAACATCGCCAAGCAATCGCAACTGCTCGACGGATAAGCCGCTGATTTTAGCCACTTTTTCGACCGTGTATTCGGCAACGCTCGATTGGTATTGTTCGAGCGATATGGGCTCGCCCATCAATGTCTGCGGCGAGCCAGGTCCACGGAAATTGCAGTGTTTTGTGACAAACTCTTTGTCCCACGCGTTCCTTTCGATCAACTGATTTGCGATGCAATTGGCAATGGCCATGTCCGACTGAGGTTGCATCAGCATGACATGATCAGATTGCTGGCTCGTTCGCGTCGTGCGGGTGGTCAAATCGATCA
>JANMNK010000272.1:0-1959 GCA_031373875.1 Pirellulaceae bacterium
CGCAGGTTCGCCAGATGGGGTCCCACCGTACATCATCTATCGCAACGAATGTGTTGTCCGCGTTCTTGTATCCCAATCCGAGTTGCTTGAAAATCTTAAGCCCACTAATACCAAGCTTTTTGGATTCGCGAATCTGCTCGCAAACGTTGCGGGCAAAATCAGGTTGATTGCAAGCCCAGGTTTCGGGAGAATCCGTTTTTCCCGTTCCTTGCCAATCGACATTGGCGAAAATCACAAAACGCGATTCGTACTTTTCCCACAAGTATTTCATGTGTCGATCTAGTGCTTGTCCTAAGGTCCCGTCCAAGCTGCAGCAAATGGCGATTTGGTTTCGGTCCATGACTTTGACGAAACTATCCAGAGCTTCGGGATCTTCATGTATTCGAATTCGAAAATGTGTATGCACGTCGACAACGGGAAACGCAGCTTGCCGGATATCCGTGACGTGTGTTCGCAGCTTTGATTTTGGCGCAAACTTGCTCAGCGGAATTTCCCCAATCGGTGTTGTCGTAGTGTCCAACGAGGTCTCTTGGGCAAAACAAATTCCTGAATAAAAAACGAAGACGAGAAATGTCAGTGCAAGGAGCCCTTTGATGGCATTCTGACCGCTAGTAACGCATCGATTTAACTTGATGGGGATACTTTGTGATGTGAACGGAATAAAGCAAAACATAAAGAATCCACCGTTTCCACCTTTCATTGTGGGTCGCCATGGTGCATAAAATGGTGGGGCAATTGGAATCATCTGGACTTGGATCGATCAAAGATGCATACGGTGCGATACACGACAAAGTTTCCGATTCACACTGAAACGAAGACTGCGTGGCACTCAGTTTAACAGATTCGTGTGCTTGATTAGAAACATGCCGATGAAATGGAAACAGTTTCAATTTTTTGCATTAATTACTCTCTCCGTGCTTGGATGGCGAAATTTGTCCGATTGACCGTTTCGTGGGAACGGGGAAAATGCGAAACAGTGTTAGCCCAGTATTTGCAGTCGGGAAAGCTCATTGAATGACAAGTGATTTTACTCAACGCCAGTCCGTCGGCGAACAAATGCGCGCCGAAGAACTCAGTTTGAGGGCGACCATTCCCCCTGCCGAGGTGCCAGGATATCGGCTTGAACGACTGTTGGGCCAAGGAGCGTTCGGTCAAGTTTGGGTTGGCAAGAATCTGAATACCGGCCGTGTGGTTGCCGTCAAGTTCTACCTTCATCGCGGTGGCGTCAATTGGTCGCTTCTCTCACGTGAAGTCAAAAACCTCGTGAGCATGGCAGCCAATCGTTACATCGTACAAGTGCTCGAAGTCGGGTGGGATGCCGAACCGCCCTACTACGTGATGGAGTATTTGGAGAATGGTTCCCTTGATGAGTTCATCCGCGCGCGAGGTGCCATTCCGGTTCACACTGCCGTTGACTTGTTCACGGACATCGCGACTGGGCTGAATCACTCCCATGGAAAAGGCGTTTTGCACTGCGATTTGAAACCCGCGAATGTGCTGCTTGACCATGATATGCGGCCTCGATTGGCGGACTTTGGCCAGAGCCGTCTTTCTCACGAACAAACTCCGTCTCTCGGTACTTTGTTTTATATGGCCCCAGAGCAAGCCGACTTGAATGCTTTACCGGACGCTCGATGGGACGTCTATGCGCTCGGCGCGATCTTGTACTGCATGGTCGTTGGACTGCCACCTTATCGAACACCTCAAATGGTTACAACGCTCGATACAGCCGCCAGCTTGCCCGATCGACTGAAGCGATACCGAGACGCCATTCTTCGCTCGCCAGCACCTCGCCAACATTATCGAGTGCGAGGTATGGATCGCACATTGGGCAGTATCATCGATCGATGTCTTGCCAAGCGACCGGATGATCGGTTTGAGAACGTTCAACAAGTCCTCGAGGCACTCAAGCGTCGAAGTATTGTTCGCATGCGTCAGCCGCTGATGCTGCTTGGTATC
>JANMNK010000316.1:0-18784 GCA_031373875.1 Pirellulaceae bacterium
CGATCGATACAATTGCGACTTGACTTGTCGCTTGCGAAGCGTTGGGCAGCGCAATCCGCTGCCATGAATTCGGGGACGGAGATTTCGAAGACGGCGGATTGGAAGTCGGCGGATTCGAAATGGGCTGACCTAGGGATGTTCGGCGCATTCCGATGAACTCGAGTGGTTGCGAAGTGGGTTCCTTTGGCTTCAGCGACCAACCGATGACCTCGGTAGCCCCATCGCCGGACAAGAACGTCGCTGTAACGGGTACATATTTGTTTTCGATGAGTTGGCTCCACTGAATTTCGCCACTGCCGCGACCATCAAAATCGATCTGAACTCGCTCGATTTTACCGGCTTCAGGAATGCAACGGACCCGGTACAGGCACTCAAGTGAATCTCCCACCGCCCGCAAATTGGTGTTCGTAAATGCGGTGAAATTGTTTGGCTGCAATGAAAATTGCATGTCCGGAACGATGTGATCTTCGAGTGCGAGAATCCAAAGTGCACCCGTCCTCGGCAATCGCGAACTTTGCCATGGCTTTAGCTGACGATCGGAAATTTTGGCGCGCAACAAGGGCGGTGCCGCCAACAATTTGTATTGATCGGAGGTTTCAACAACGATCGTATCTTGCTGGTCCGCTTCCTCGACTTCGACGTTCGGCCATCGACCAAGCGAAATGTTGTCGATGTCACCCTGACGATTTTGATGTAATCGAACTTCGAAGATCAGGGGTGTGCCGGGCTGCGTCGAACTCCACTCGACCTCGACTCGAGGCGCCTCGTCCGTCCCGATCAACTGACTTGTCAAACTTATGTTGGATTCCGACGAAGAAATCGAGTCCAATATCCAGTTGGGTGGCAACTGCAAGTGGAAAGGGGAAGGGAATTTGTCGGGCTTCTCCAGACGAATAAAAGATGATGTCGCTATTTGCGCCGCATCCGGTGTGACAATCGTCAAACACTCTGCATTGGGCTGAAAACGGCTGGACTGAAGGACGATATCGACTTGAGGCTGAATTCTATTCCAATCGATGTTCCAAGATGCTGTGACCGAATCGCTGCCGTTGGAAACGATTCCCTGCGAAGAACGAATATCCGACAATTGAAAAATCGGGTCAACGACCATGACGTGCTTGCCGGTGATCGCAAAACCTCCTTCCGTCTGAATCGAAGGCAATGTGATTGCATATGGCTTTTGATCTGCGAACGCCGTTTCAGAAAACGGAGTAAAAGAATCAACTTCGAGCGTGTCGACATTTGTAGTGCTTGTCGAATTTGTTTCTATTTGGGGTTGGTTCAACTCGGTAGGCATTTGAACTTGAATTATCGATTCGGATATCGATGCCCAAGATAGGGGCTGTCCATTCCACTCCACCTTTCGAACCCTCGAACTCGGTGATAATGCCAGTCGCAATGGATCGGTTCGATCGGTTGCGAAATCGAACGTCATGCTAGATCGAAGCGCGATGCCTTGGGATTCGATCGCGTATTTCGAATTGCATGAATCGACGACGACTGGATAGCGAACATTTACCGATCGCTGGTCTCGTTCGAGTTGCAAGACGCACCGACTACGACCGCCTAGGGTGACGGCCCACAGCCCTTCGTTGGGATTGCTGGGCATCGTGCTCTTGGGCCAATCCGTGGGAAAGACCGATTCTGTATCGGACACGCTCCGTACAACATGACTCGTCGATTCGACGCGCCAAGACGGCGGCAGTCGCAACAACAACACGCTTTCAATGCATGCCGGTATTTCGAAGTCAAAATGAATGGAATGGGTGTTTGGACGAAATATTCCGTGACTGCTCCACGCAAACCAAAAGTAAGCAGATCGATCGGCGACCAGTTGGATCGTGCCATTGGGCAAGAAATGACTTTCTGCTTCCGGCACAACGGCATCGGGCTTTCCCGAAGGACGCGTGAGCGGTTTGATTGCTATCGACATTGGCGTCAAATCGATGCGCGCTTTGCCAGAGGTGTTTCTAGTTTCGATTCGTGACAATTCGGAAACAAGATCTTCGCCAACCAAGCTGGCGGATAAAACCGCACTCTTCAAGACCGCATTCGCCTCGTTCTCGCCAGCAGAACGAGCAGCTTTGGATAGTAAATTCTCAAGTTCTGTGATATCGACGGGGACGTATCCTTCGAGACCGAGAGCTGGCAAGTCATTTTCGTGAACGAAACCACGCCGATAACGAATCCCTTCGTCGCTTGCTTCCTGAGAATGCACTAATCTCGGCCGGCTCATGCCCAACACCAAAGTCACGACAAGAGCGAGCACGGCGGTCCCGAACTTTCGAGTCACGGCGACGCCTCTTGCAGTGGAGGGGATTCGACTGGCAGAGATCGGGTCGATGGCGACGGAGTAGCAGGTTGCCCCAGAGAAGCGGACGTTCGCTGCAGCGAGGACGCTTGCGGCGCGAAAATACTTCGTTGACGCACTCTGCGATCCACAGTCCAAAGCGAAATTCGGAACAAAGTAATTACGACAAGTGATGCAAACAGGGTTTGCCCTAAGATGATTACCAAGTCCGTTGCCAGGGACATAATTGCAGCCAACACCAACACGCTTGCAAGAAACAATAAACCTCCGCGTGCTGGTCGCCAAACGTACCAGATCCAAAAACTGATTAAGGCAGTCGCGCACACAGGTGACCACAGCAAGTAGCGTGGAGCCGTACGAATTTGCAACCCATCCAGTTCCCCATATGAACTCAACAAATATTGATTTGTTTGCAAGGGAGGAGGTGCTTGAGTGGAGGTTCCGAGGCGTTTCTCTAATTCTGCTTGATCCCAACGGCTTTGACGCCCCAATCCAATAACGTCCCAAGTCCATCGGTACTCCGCACCCACGTTATTGCTGGACAAGATCATGTGTTCATGGCGTGGCAGCACGACTTGCCACAGAAAGGGGTAGGCTCGGCCTGCATCGACAAAGCGAGGAAAAACAGCTTGCATCGTGCGGAATTTATTCTGAACTCGCTTTCCTATCGACCAGACTTCAACCACGTGCCAACTTTTCGTCGGTTCTACTTGGGTCAAATCCACTTCGAGCCAGTTCACCGCCGCGCCATCCGATTTGAGGGGCTCAACAACTTGACCATCTAACAGGATTCCCCCGGATGATAAGGACCAAGCTCTGGGCATTTCGATTCGCAAACGATCATTGCGGGTTCGAAACCGCACTACCAACCGATCTCTCTGGCTGTCCGCACTGGCCAAGGTCTGCAACCAAGCCTGTTCAATTTGAACTTGATCAGCAAGGACGCGTTGTAGTTTTCGAAATCGGCAAACGACTTCGCGGTCTTCGTCTGGGATCGACAAATCGATCGATTGGCCAATCGGCACTACAGGGATATCGGAGTTCCTTGGATTGAGAAAACACTCAATGAGTTCATCCGAGGCGATTTGAATTTGCGAGGACAACTCTACGGGTTTGCCCGTCAACGTCGGCCAAGTCAAAGGAATCGTAAGAGGTGTTTCGGCACCCATCGCAGTTTGCTGAATCGGGAATTTAGTGTTCACATGCAAATCAACATCACCGAGCAACTCGCTGCTGACGATTTCAATCATGGCCCAACGCGACAAATCTACGCCCGATGGAACTAGTCCGACCACGGAACTATCGGGGATTTCCGTCCATGCAACTGTTTTTCCATTCAATACAATTCGAAAATCAGTTCCTGCGGTCAGGTTATTCGCATCGACAAAGCGACGATCCACCAAGATTGGTAGTCGACGCAACGGCTCGTTGCTGATTTGAATTTTCCACTTTTGTTCCACTTCGACATGATCTTCGTTCAAACGAATGTCCGTGAATCGCGTAGAGTAGATCTGTTGAGGAACACGAATAAACTTCGCTTGCAATTGCCCGACGCCTTCGCTGCTCGTCATGCGATAAAACAAACTCTTGTTGTTTGGTGGCATTGAAAACATTTCGGTCACGCTCGTTGGTGGCCGCTGTTCTTCGATCAGGCCGCTCAATTCTGCTTTCTCACCGGAAACTTGTAAGTTATTCGCGTGGGTGAGCACGACGAATCCCTTGACCAAGTCCAACGACCTTCGTTCGTTGGGTGACGTCGGTAACGCAACCGTAGGCGCTGTCAAATTCAAATTGACTGCGGCTGGTGAGTCCCAATTCCGATGAGCCGAAATGCGGAGCACGCGGCGCGTGCCCACAGAAGCTTCGCTGGTGGCTACAGCCCCCGTTCCGCTCGTTGGAGAAGAAAACAACGGGATAATCTCACCGTTTGCATCGCGTTCGACTTCGATTTGAGTGCCGTTGGCAGGGTAAGGTTCGATTCGATCGAATTCCCATTCGCCCATGGAAAAACGAAGGCCTGCCAACTGCGCTGGGTCGGCCACCAATTCAACCAATCCGGTCAACTCTAGTCGGTTGAGGTCTACCTGAATCATGTAATTTGGACGAACCACGACGCGAGGTCCAACTCGCCGGAGTTGCGTTTGCAATCGCAGTGGAGGACGTGAGAAGCGGAACACGTACATCATCCTGCTGGCATCCGTGACCGATCGATTTTGTTGCAGCAGATTGGCTGTATCAGCAGCATCCCAAGCGACGCGATAATCTTGCGGACAGTCCAGTTCAAACGTCGCTTCGTGCCGCTGGACTCCTTCGACTTCTAGTCCAGCGAGGTCCAAGGAAAATTCGGCGTCGGGTACTGCAGGTCTTTCCCAGTCGATGGTTAACTCGGTTGGCGTCGTTTGCGAGACCGCGCGCATTCGAACGATTATCTCTGTTGGCTGGGAAGCATTGGCATCCGTTGTCGAACTCGTTGGTCCTACTTGTTGTAATATCATGTTGGCCTCGTCAATTCCCGAGTTCGATGGAATCCATCGATACTCGGGTGGAAGCTTGATTGTGAATTCTCGTTCTTGCGCGGAACCAAACGACTGCACTTTGAAAAGCGTACTGCCTTTCCAAGTACGCGATTGATCGGTCACGGCCATTCGACTGACGCTGTCGACTTCGAGAGAACTGGCGTCAACCGTCGAAGCGGGCGCTTTCCATGCAATGTTGACGATACCGCCTTGGCCTCGAATATTCGCAATTGTGGAGTCAGGAGTCGATTGGCTTTCCAGAACTTCTGTTCCGGCTCCGATGAGTTGGACTTCTTGCCCTGTGCCGGGGACGGTCAACCGAATTTGGCTGGTCGCTTGCGGCAACTCAATCCGAAGATTTGTCCTCGAAGCTTGCATCGTTAATTTGACAACAGCTTTAATATGCAACTCGTACGACTTGCTTTCATCAGGAATGATCCACCAACTGTAATTTCCATCCGAAGATAGTTTCACGAAACTATTTTGACCGCCACGCATCTCGGGCGATTCGACAATATTCATGTTGGACATCGCCAGCGGGATTTGGATCACTTGGATCGCAGGATTTGCCACTTGAGCTGTCAATCGAAGATCCACGTCCGCGAATCCATTCCGAGCCACAACTTCACATCGAAGCAAATCCACGGCGTATGCAGGCAGGTTGGGAGCTTCTTTTAGGGCTCGGTCCCTGAGGTATTGCGCGAAATCCTCATAACGCTGGCTTGGAACGAAAATCAGGTCGCCTTCGGCGTTACGCAGATAAATGGCGTCAGGCTTGATTGCACCCGAACCAAGCACGTCGGGCGTCTTCTCCGGAATCGGATTCTTGGCTTTGGGTTGGTTCTCTTGGGCCTGAGCCAATGCCAAACCAAGAACGATTGACGCAATGCCAAACGCCTTCGCTAATGCTCGCTGGAGTTGATAGACGGGCAATGCCATATGGCTTGGTTTTTAGAAAGAGTTGAAAAGCCGGCGTGCTTCCCCCCATCAATTTTCTTGACGGGAATGCAATCTTCATTACGGGAACGCAATCTATACAGTTTACGCAATCGGCATACTCTTTTGAACCAAATTGTTCGTCCACATTGCCACAAGGCCAGTTCTTTTGGCAGCAACTTGCCCTTACAGCCCTAAAAACCCGCGTGTTTCGTATTAACGGGCCGATCACACCGAGAAAAAATTCCTCCAGTGATTTACCATTTTCCGGTGGATCGTCCGGTGTTGAGCAAGTCGGACGCCTCTTGGCTGAGTCCGTAGGGCATCGCGGGCTGATTCAGCTCAAGAAACACAACGTACCGCGAATTGACGGCCGTCGCATACATGACGGGAGCTGGCGAGATCTGCATGAGACTCGTTACTCGATTATTCCAACGGGCCGTGTAAAGATGACCACCCAACGATGGCTCTGGCTCCAAGTGATAAAATTGCATCATCAATCCAACCAGTTGGGATGGGTCACCAGTCAATGCGTGAACATTGATTCGACGCAGTTGTTGCTGTTTATCAAAGTAGTAACTAACCGTACCCGCCAAGTCGTGCGGTTGTGTACCGGTGACCAACGCCACTCGAAGGCCGTCCATGTTCCTTTCGGCTAGGACTGTCGAAACGCGAGAAAATCGCTGCGGTACCCATGCGGGAGTGATGTCAAAACGCAGAACATCGCGAAGGTCTGCAACAGGACCGCCGACAATACTCATGCTCGGTGCGTTGATTTGCAATTCGGGCAGGGATGGTACTCCTGTAGTGTAATTCCACAACTGATCAGTCGCTCCCCCAATCGGCGCTGCTGGCGCAACGTAGGGCGTCGATACAAAATAGCCGGGCGGAACCTGCGTGATATCCAGAGGTGCATTCGTTTTTGGTGTGCTTGGCCCAAACCAAGAACTCCAGAAATTGGTGGCCTTTCCCGAATTTGTAGGACTCGCTGGAATTGGGCTTAGCGCAATGGGCCCGGCATTTGGCTGGGATGAAACGAATTTGGTGACTAGGTTTTTCGCTTGTTTACCCAAGTCGGTTTCATAGATTGCGTAAGGGCCACCAGCAGCAAGCGCGAGTAGACTGAGTATTCCGGCTGGTCGACGAAAGAAATTTACGAACACAACAATTACTCCAATGCGACTTTTTTTGATGACCGCAATCGACTGAATCGAGAGGCCTTACAGCAAACTTTTTCGTAGCCCATACCAACCGGCGAATCAGGCTGCGATCCATCGCGAGGGAGGAGCCTTGGTATGGAACAAGAATGTAATCAGTATGCCCGAAGGCCTTTTGATCAAAGTCAAGAAGGTCAAAGAATCAAGCTAACGAAATCCGACGGAGCGGCGATTCCTTGCCAAAAACGATTTCCAAGATGAAATCGTGCAGAAGTCCATTTCATCCTGTCTGTTATCGGCATCGGATAATCATCACTTCTTCCAAAACAGTTTCTCCGTCATAATCGGTGCATCAATTGTATTTGATTCCCTCCAGAGAAGGCTCCCAACGAGCGAGGGGCTTCAGTAACCAGCTGGGCGGAAACACACACTTTCCTTTTTGACTCAAATGAATGGAAACGAATTGTCCGATCTGACCGAATGGGAATGGCTTTGTTCTGACGAAGGTCGGGCCTGCATAGAATCACTCGACCGCGAATTTCGCAAACTCCCTGAAACGCAGTTGTTGCGAGCGGTTCGCGCTCGATTCGCACCCGATCGCGCTTGCTTGGTCGTCGAGCAGATTCGACTTCGGGCAAGGGCAGCAAAAAAATTCCGACATCCCGATAAATGGATTTGGACATCGCAGCTTTTAGAACAAGCGACCGATCAATGCACAGCCGAATTTGTCGCGGGATTCTATCCTCCCGAAGCACCTATAATTGATCTCTGTTGTGGTGCAGGCAGCGACACCATCGCCTTGGCCAGTAGTAATCGGTCTGTCGAAGCAGTCGACTCCTGCCCCAAAGCTGTGTGTATTGCAACTTCAAATTTGCACGCCCACAACTTATCCGGGACTGTCCATTTGAGCTTGGCAGAAGACTTTCCCATTCCAAAGAACGCCTGGGTCCAGTGTGACCCCGATCGAAGGCAGTCGGGCAAACGAGTCACACAGCTTGAATCGATCTGCCCAAGTCAGAGTGCATTGGAACAGATCATGGGCCAGTCGATGGCTGGCTCGATCAAATTAGCTCCCGCCACCGAACCGCCCGAAGCTTGGCGATCCAGTTTTGGACTGCAGTGGATCTCGTCGGAACGCAGCGTGCGACAGTTAAGGGTTTGGTGGGGCACGGACCACTTTGGTGCTGGAACTCGATCGGCTTCGACTCGAGACCAAAACGGCAACTGGCACACAGTGCAGCGAACGAACCAAGCGGACGATCAATCGCGAGCGTCTGCTCCGTTTACCGATCACTGTGACGCGTGGATCGGCGACTACGATCCGGCTGTTCGTACCGCCGATTTGACATGCAGTTTAGCTAACGAAGTCCAGGCTTCCATAATTGAAACGGACACGGGTTATCTGACGGCGGCCGATGCCCAACCGCACCCGATGGTAACTTGGTTTCGCGTTCTTAATGTCCTTGCCGCAGACACGAAAAAGCTGCGTACCTACTTGCGGCAGCATTCTGTCGGCGTGCTAGAGATCAAACAGCGGGGAACAGGGTTTGATCTTGAAAAGCTTCGTCGCGAATTCAAGTTGTCCGGCAATGCAACCCGGACTTTGTTTTACTTTCGCGCCAAAGGTGCGGTGCAAGCCGTTATGGCTGAACGCGTAAGTTGAAGTGTGTCCAAAATGATTGATGCAATCAGGACTTGTTTTCGATCTCCGAGATTCTCGTTACAGCTTGCCAGGGCCAGCGTCGATAACGATAAAAGCGCCTTTAACGAATGGCGCCATGGAGAATGCTAGCTTCATACCACTAGCACTTAGGCTGTTCTTGATTGCAAGCTAACTATGCTCAACCAAAATTTTGTCGGCTTGACGAAGCGATGGAACAACAATTCATTTCTAAGGGACGCTTGCGCGGTGATCGTGGAGATCATCGCGTGCATTGTCGGCTTGCCCCTCTTGGTCTCGACGGTCCAGTCTGCCGACCCAACTGCTGGCCGCATTTATTATGTTTCTGGATCGCGATTTGACGTTTCGATCGAGCTTTGGAAATTGGAAAAGAATGATACGCCCGTCAAAGTCGAATGCTCGTTAGATCAAGGCAAAACTTGGCAACCAGTCTTGCATCCCGAAGGATCGTCTATCAGCCGTACTCAATCGTTTGGCTTTCGAGCACAATCCGATGGAACTTATTTTTTTCGGCTTCATAGCTTGCGAGCTGAGCAACCCGTTATTCACTCGCCAATCATCGTAGTCGTGGACTCAAAACGTCCGTCTGCGGATCTGGTTGTTGAGTTGGATCACAAGGGACGCTGGATTGCAAATTGCGTTATTTCCGACGCCAACTTGAATCCTGATTCCCTGCATGTCGACTACCGAACTTCCGAAGCCGAACCTTGGCTGCAATCCTATGTGCAGCTCACGCAAACGACAAATGCACTTGCTTGGCGTGGAGAATGCGAACTCGAAAACTCGAGGCAAGATCGACGAATGCAGGTTCGCTTGGTTGGCAAAGATTACGCGGGCAACGCATTCCAGGTAGTACGATTTCCGGAGCTAATCACCGCCTCTCCGATTGATCTCAGCCAGAAAGTGGCGAGCGATTTACCAAATCGTTTTTCGCCCGGTACCGAAGCAGAGCAAGTGACAATTAATCGCGAGCAGCCGAGTCCTTATTCTACAGCCTCCTATTCCTTTCCGACTCCGCGCGACGGTCCAACGGCTCTGCCTCAAGCAGTAAATCCAAGCTTGGCCGGACGGGCATCGCTCATGCCCTCCAATGCTGTTTATAGCAACACGCGTGAATTCAAGTTAGATTTTGCTCTCGAACAAAATGCTGCCAAAGCCGTCGAAATCGAGTTATGGGCAACGACGGATTCGGGACAAACCTGGAGTCCGTGGGGAGTTAGTGATTCTCCCGAAGATCCATTACAGGTTGAAGTTGTTGAGGATGGAAATTTTGGTTTCTACCTTAGCCCGATTGTCCGCAGTGGGACCAAACCGGTTCCACCCGCTCCCGGCCAAGAACCGACAATTTGGGTCGTTGTTGATACCACCAATCCCAATCCCAAGATTACTAATGCCAGACTACAAGAAGGCACCGAGAGCGTTCTCACTATTGACTACGATTGTTTTTCAGACGATGTTGCTTCTCGGTCCACAACACTATCTTGGTCCGAACGTCCCCAAGGTCCTTGGAATACGATCGAGAGCGAATTGCCGAATAGCGGTCGATATCTTTGGCAATGCGACAACACTCGACCAGGGACCTTTTACTTGAAGATCGAAGCAATCGATCGAGCAAGCAACGTTGGAGGGCATGTCTTCCCAGTCGACTTCGATTCAATCAAAAGGGGTAGCAAGCAACGAATGAGTCGGCGCTCAAATAAGCTCTCGCCGCATCAATAATTTGCTTGGGTTCAAGATTCGTCTGACATCGCAGGGCTGTCGACTTGGGTGACTAATTTTCGCCCGGCCCACTACGTCTTAGAGCAGTGCAGGATTGCGAGAGTCGGCGTTCGAATATTTCTCCATGGAGGAATCGAAACATCGAAGACTTCATTCGGACTCGCAATCGATTTAATCTGTTTAACCCTCAAGGCATGATCCAAGAATTCTTGGTGTTTCACAGGCCTACGCTCGCTAAGTGACCTATGCTGTATTGATATCGTGCGCGAATTTTGCGCCTGTCCAAGTCTCCACTTCGCGAGGAATTTAAATAGTATGGCCAAGAAGAAATTCAAAATCTCGAAACTAGAAGACCGAATTGTCCCAGGAGCTATGTGGCTAGCGGGCGATGCTGTCGACGAGGGAGTCGATGCCAGTGGCGAAGCGTCCGGGGAGACTACGGGCGATGAGCCAAGCAGTGAATCCTCTTCGGACCACGACTGCGACGATAATGGTACCTCCGGAAAAGGTAGCTCCGGTAAAGGCAAGTTCGGTAAGGGCGGCTCTGGCAAAGGCAAGTCTGGTAAGGGCAAGTCTGGTAAGGGCGGCTCCGGCAAAGGTAAGTCGGGCAAAGGCGGCTCATGCAAGGGCAAGTCTGGTAAGGGCGGCTCGGGCAAGGGCAAGTCCGGTAAAGGCGGCTCTGGTAAGGGCAAGTCCGGTAAGGGCGGCTCGGGCAAGGGCAAGTCCGGTAAAGGCGGCTCTGGTAAGGGCAAGTCTGGTAAGGGTGGCTCTAGTAAAGACTGCAAACCCGCAGCTGGAAAGAAATACTAAGCTCTTAGAGCTGTGGTGAATTGCAATAAAAAGGCCCAGGAAAGTTAACTTTCCTGGGCCTTTTCCGTTTCTGAAGATTGAATCGTGATCCACTTTACTGCGCCCCAAAACGCCTTATCAGAATGATTTCCTTTTCCCGAAAAAGCGAAAAAAAAGCTTGCTGCAAGAAAGCTATTTGGGTAGTTTAGGGTGTTTGGGTTCTGTTAAGCATCTTAGTTCTACGGAAAAGGGTTGACCTGATGACGAAATTTAAAATCACCAAGCTAGAAGATCGAATTGTTCCCGGTGTTATGTGGGGTGGTGGCAACGATTGCGACTCGAACGGTTCGGGCGGCGGTTCAGGCGGCGGCTCGGGTGGTAAGTCTGGCAAGGGCGGCTCCGGCAAGGGCAAGTCCGGTAAGGGTGGCTCAGGAAAGGGCAAGTCCGGTAAGGGCAAGTCCGGTAAGGGCAAGTCTGGCAAGGGCGGCTCGGGCAAGGGCAAGTCCGGTAAGGGCGGCTCCGGCAAGGGCAAGTCCGGTAAGGGCGGCTCAGGCAAGGGCAAGTCCGGTAAGGGCGGCTCAGGCAAGGGCAAGTCCGGTAAGGGTGGTTCGGGTAAGAAGCACAAGTAGCAAAACCTGCACGTGTCCAATAAACCGAATCTTCGGTCCACAACAATTTCAACGACGCGTCGGGAAAGTTTTCACAGCCCGACGCGTTGTTTCATTCAGCGTGAGCTAAGTTATCACATGCATTAAACCCGATTGCGTTTCATCAATCCAAAAATAACAAACGCACAATCACAAATTTGGGGCATCACAAATTGGCCGGCAAGTCCAAAGAAAAGTCTTCCAAACGAAGTGACAAGAAGCCTGCGAAGTCAACGACGAGCGAATCGGATTGCCCTCATTGCAAAGAGGGTCCCGAATATTATCGCATGATTTATAACCTCTATAAATTCGACGTTGACCTCGCTCGTACGATTGTCGCGGATGGCAGAGAGACCATGGAGCTTGAGCCAGAAGATGTTCAGCATTCGTTGGATTGGAGTCGAATCCATCCTCCCCACTTGGCCCATGTCGATGTTCAATACCCGGGCATTATCGCCCATTACTGGTATCCGGAGCCGGACGGAACTGTGCTTCACGGTCATGTATTGATCGACGGGCATCATCGAGCGGCAAAAACTGTCGAGTTGGGCCTGCCGTTTTTTGTCCGTATCCTCACCGAAGAGGAAAGTAGGAAAGTTACAGTGCGCTCACCGGATATCGAGCAGATATTGGCAAAGCGTCGGGAGCTTGCAGAGGATCGGTTGGCAAATGTCGATCGCCCAGCAACCAAGTAAATTATCAGACGAAACGCTGCCGTTACCACGGTTACGTGACTCGATCACTTTGCGTCAATTGACGGATACGCTGTATGCCGTCAAGGACTCTAAAAAGCGATCGTATTTTCATGTAGGCCCCGAGGAAGCTTTCCTCTTGAACTGCCTTCGCCGGGCAACTACGTGGGTCGAGATACGAGACGCATACAAAAAAGAATTCGACGAAGATCTGGACATCAACGATTTTCGTGATTTCTTGAAACTTGCAAAGCAGAATCGTTTTGTTGTCAGTCCTGGTGAAGAGAACAAGACGGAAAAACAGCTTGACGACGAAGCAAAACGCGAGGGCCCACTTCCGCAGTCCAATCAAGACGACGATATTTCGCCGAGTCGTGGTAGCGTATTGTTCTTTCGTATTCCGCTGTTCGATCCTGATCGCCACCTGACTTGGTTTGCTCGCACATTTCCATTTATCTGGACACGTGGCTTTCTATTCTTGTCCACGGCGCTCATGTTCTTTGCGTTGGGTGTAATGCTGACGCACCAGCGCGAACTCGTTGTTTCCTTTCGCTCAGCGATTCGATGGGAAACTGCGTACCTGGGTATCGTTGCCATTGTACTGGTGACAGCCGTTCATGAACTCGGGCACGGAGCGACGTGCAAGAAATTTGGTGGCGAAGTACATGAAAGCGGCTTGCTCTTTATGTTCTTCATGCCGTGTATGTATGTGAATGTTTCTGACGCATGGTTTATCCCGGAACGATGGAAACGTCTATTAATCACTTTTGCGGGTGGATACGCTGATCTCTGCATGTGGGCCGTTGCGGTGCTGGTTTGGCGAACGGTCCAAATGGGAACACTCGTCCATCATTTGGCGTTTGTCGTTTTGACAACTTGCGGCACCCGCGCTCTAATGAATTTCAATCCGCTGCTTCGAATGGACGGCTACTACCTCCTGAGCGATTTCATGAAGTTCCCCAACCTGTACGGACAATCACGGTCGTATTGGTTAGGCACACTCAACTGGCTACTTTGGGGAGCTTCCAAGCCTCCCAAGGCGAAAATGCGTTGGTTTATCTTCTTCTATGGTATGGTTTGTTGGATCTTTGCAATTATTTTTTTGAACGTTGTTGGACTAAAGTTAATAGGTATCGCTGGCAACGAATTTGGATTGGCAGGCTTGACTTTCACTTCAGCGCTTTTCTTGTACGGAATGCGTCGGGTCTTTCGCGGTTTTTTGGGTAGCGAGTTTATTACCATGCTTCGCAAACGAATTCTACGCACAGCAATTTGGCTTGGCGGTATTGCCGCCATAATTGCATTGGCATTTATCGTGCCGGTCAAGTATTACGCAGTGGGCGATTTCGAAGTGCGCCCTTATCATCGCGAAGAAGTGTCCAGCCCTATGAACAGCTTCATCGCCCGCGTATGCGTTCAAGACGGAAATCCGGTCAAGGAAGGTGATGTGCTCGTCGAACTGCACGCGCCGGAATTGGCCAGCTTGATTTCGGCCAAGGATTCCGAACTGCATCAATCGCAAGCCAACCTTGCCAAACTCGAAGCGGGCCCGCGCCCCGAAGAAATTCATGAGTTAAGCGAAAAAACCAAGCGACTCAAGTCTTGGTTTGAACTTGGCGAGCAAGAATTGGCGACAGCAAAATCATCGCTCGATTTCCAACTCAAGGCTTTACAGGAACGAGGCCAGCAAGTTCGATTGCAAATTAAATTTGCCGAACAAGTTCTCAAAAAATCCGAGGATCTCAATCGCAAAGGTGCGGTCGCAGGTGTTCAGCTCAATCAAGAACGATCGCAATTAGAAATCCTTCGCTCCCAAGAAACCGAACTTCAATCCCAGTACGATAGCCGC
The DNA here is from genome assembly GCA_031373875.1 of Pirellulaceae bacterium. Taxonomy (GTDB): domain Bacteria; phylum Planctomycetota; class Planctomycetia; order Pirellulales; family Pirellulaceae; genus JANMGV01. The sequence goes on from JANMNK010000316.1 coordinate 14,298, forward strand.
GCTACAGAAGGCGTTCGTATCGCAACAGCAGAACTAGCACGCCGGCTACAGGAACTAGCCGATGCCGAAGCACAACTTAAATTATTGAAACTCGGTTCTCGTCGCGAAGAGATCGACGCCGAAAAGGCCCGCTGCGACCGCTTGATTCAAGAATTGGATTATCTAAAGCAACAGCGAGAACGATTGGTAATCAAATCACCGGCGGCTGGCACCGTTTCGGCACCGCGACTGGGAGAAAAAGTCGGCCAATTCGCTCCGCAGGGAAGTTTGATTTGCCATATCGAGGACGCTGGAGCGCCGCACGTTGAAATCTTCGTTTCCGAGGATGATGCCGCACTGGTTCAGCCGGGGCAATCGGTCCAACTCAAAGCCCGCTCGCTTCCGTTTGAATCGTTTACAGGGATCGTCGAACGCGTTGCACCCGCAGCGGCTAAACCGCAAGAAGCAGTAGCGTCGCAGCAAGCTTTTGTTCGCCAAGCGGTTGTCGTTCATTGTTCCGTCGAAGGGGCAACGAATAAACTCAAATCGGGTATGACTGGATTTGGACGTGTTTACCGAGGCAAGAACAATATCGGAACGATCATGGCCTCAAAAGCGTATCGTTACGTTCGCACAGAGTTTTGGTGGTGATGCATTCGTCCAAAGCAATGCTCCACAAATGCGGACGTACATGTCTACCGAGCATTGCTCATGGGAACCGTGCTGATTGCATTTCCAAAATCGGGTTGAGCAGGGATGGCAAAGGAGTTCGTCGGGACGGGAACACGATCGGTTGCTGCAGCGGGTTGAATTGCGGAAGCTGCTACGACGGGAGACGTTTGGACCGGTCCGTCGCAATCCGAATGCGTCGCGATTCCCCAACGCGCTAACATCGAGCCTCGTTTTTCTTCGATGATGGCCAAGTTCACGTTGTAGTCGGCAATTGCATCGGCGACCAGAACCAACGCATCGACCCGCGCTTGGAGTGCCGACTGATAATCGAGCAACGACACCAATAACGACTCTTGCCCGGACCCTTGCAGAGGCGGATCTTCGTAGCGAATCTGCGCCAATTGAACCCATCGCTGTGATTGAGAAAGCTGCCTAAGTGCACTCTCATAGCGCGAATACGTCAACTCAAGCTGGCTGAGTGACTTCAGGACATCAAATCCAATTTGCCGTTCAAACGCTTCGAGCAAAGCAGCCTCACGAGCCGTTTCCAGTTTGGCGGATTGGACCCTCGATCGTCCTTGCCGCAATCCCAATTGCTGACTGTATTGCAATCCCAAACTAAAATCGTTGAACTCAAGACCCGCCATCTGGCGAATCGATGTACCCAAATCATTATCCAATCCGCTTGAACGATGGAGCGCCTGCAGATCAAACCTCGGTAGCATCTGATTCTCAGCGGATACAACAACGGTTCGACGAATTTCAATTTCTTGCCGTTGTCGCCGCAGCGCGGGATTTGACTCAATCGCTTTAGTCACAACTAGTGCGGAATCAAATTGCGGCGGACGATTTTCTGGGTTGTCCGTTGGAATCAAAATTCGGTCTTCGCCAAATTCAAGCCCTACAAGCTGCGACAAATCAAAACTGGCTTTGCGAATGTCCAACTCGGCATTCAATCGCTGCTGAAACAAATCTTCCAGCTTCACTTGCGCTCGTGCCACGTCAGCATAGATCGTCCGTTCTGCTTCGAACCGCAACTGAACTAACTCGACCGTTTTCTTAGCCAAAATGATCGCTTCATCGATGGCTTTGAGACGCACATGATTCGCGTGAAGCGACCAATACGCTTGTTCGATACTTCGCAATTGTCGTTGGATTGTGGATTCGACTTCCAACTTATTTTGCATTGCGCGGCGTTCGGCAATTCGAAGCGTCGCCAAGTTGGCTTGCTGACTACCGCCTTTAAGTAACGGCTGCGTCGCGCGCAAGACCAAATCCGACGAGTGAGTGGGATTGAATCCAGACGAATTACCCGCGGGAAAAAACAGGTAAGCCAGCGATGGCTCGTAGCCAACGCTTGCCGTCAGACCCGTCGGCCATAGTTTGCTGAGTCGATAATTGAATTCAGCTTCGTCGCGGCGATTGTTTTGCTGGAGACCAGGACCAAAGAACGACTCGGGCGGACGATCCACGTGGTTACCGCCTAGGTTCGACGAGACCGAGGGATCGAATTGCGATTGCTCGGCAATAATCTGTTGGTTGGCAATCTGCGGGTCAAAGGTCGTTAAGCTTTCGATAACAACATTACCGGACAGCGAATTGAAAATTCGCCGCGATTCCAAGGACGATCGAATCAACTCACGAAGATTAACCGGGAAGGTCTCAACGTCCTTCAGGATCGTTGGGATCGGGATCGCCTTTGCCGCCAACTCGACATCTTGTGGCTTTTCACCTTGAATCGTAAGAACCTGTTCGGCGGGGCTGGTAACACGTGATGTGTCTTGAAGAGAACTATCGATTGCAATGTTTGGATCTATCCGCTCGCTTAGGTCGGTCGGCATGATATCCGTTGGTTTGTCTTGACGCATTCCACTCGGGATCAGCCAAACTCGACTTACCCGCGGCTCTTTTCCAGCGTCAGTAGACTTAGGCGGTGCTTTGGCTGCAGGGGACGTTGAAACAACCGGTGCCAAAATACTCGCAGTTGCATTCGATTGTCGATTCGTAACGGGGACGGGCCCGCGAAGGTTCGTTGTTGCAGTCGTTCGGCTAGACTCGCCAACATTACTCTCAGCATTGGGGCGAGTGTTGCCGGAAACGTTTGCATTCTTGGACGTTTGATTCTCGTGAGAAGCATTACGAGGGTTAACGGAACTTGCAGCAGGCCGAACCCGGGTGACTTTGACTTGTGCATGCAACGACGTACCGGTCCACCAAAGAATTGCTGGCAAAGCAATTCTCAAGCAGCAACTCAGCCGACGGTCACAAGGTACATGCATTACGAAGCCACCAAATCCCAACTTTGTCGGACTATACGAACACAAGCAAAGCAACGCCGACTAATAAAGTCTGCTAACTGAATTCTGAAGCTGCTTGACAGGGAACATTAATGTTCATCGACCCTCTCCAACACTTCAACTAACCCTCGTCGTCGCTAAGTTTTACTCAACCCATACGATCGCTGAATCTTCTCATCGACATCCCACCCACCACATCTTTCGGCAATCGCATCAGGCTGCAGGTCATTTTGTTTTCCGAATCAATAGTCGCTGAAAATGAGCTCAACAGATTCAACGTTTGGTCATCAGATGGAATTTCTTTCAATTTCGTTAGTGCCTGTGCTAATTGAGAACCTGGGCTAATTGAGAAGGTGAGTGGTCCGATGTTCCTTGTTCTCGATAAATGCCTTTTAACTAACAATCGCCTTACGTCTGAAAATTTTCGGTTTACCGCCGCCTGTTCGCGGCCTTCAGTCTTACCGAGGGACTTTAATGATTTTGACGGATTTACTGGGGAATTGAACTGAAAAAGTCGAGTGTAGAGATGACGGAGACTTTTCGTTGCGTGGGATGATTCGGTCTTGCTAGGACGCAGAAAGTGCGTTCCCGATCGGATCATGTTCTTAAGTTGACGTTGGACAGGCAAACGCGGGCTCGGGGTTTATGTGGGACAAGGAAACCGCTGGGATGACTCGAAAGAGAATGAGACGAGCGGGACGCGTTTCGTGGCAGTTGATCACGCTTGGCGTCGCCGGCATAGCGGGCGCAACGGCCGTCGCGCCGACCGTACGCAATCAGTTCGTAACGCCGCAAGCAGAGCAGCGACTGGCTGTCGAATCGAACACTTCAAAACCCGAGACCAGTGATCCTTCGCCAGGATGGAACGCGGACGCTGGCAGTTCACCAGTTGCCGATGCGACGAACTCCAAACCGACCGAATCCATCATTGGGTCTGAGCCCGACCCAACGCAAGACCAAAGAAATCAACAAGGGGTTGGCGGCGACTCATTATCTGGGACTGATCCGGAAACGGTCGGCGGAACCGATGACCTCGAAGAAGCGAGCACGGGCCAAAGCCTTCCTGACCCCATCGCGTTGGATAACAAAGCAAATGGTGTTGCACCAAAATCTCGGTCTACTAGTCCGAGCAAGCTACCGGCATTCGAGGATACAGCGGTTTACAAAACGGTGCGCGTGTTTTATGCAACCGATCGTCAAATCGTAGACCCTTACAGTTTCATGTTGTGGGCGCGAATCTTATTGCCTGCTGGACTTGGATTCGTGGTAAGCGGCATTACGTTGCTTGGCGTGAAATATGGCAAGACCAAGCCCGTTTGGATTGGTGGGTTTACGTGCGCTGTTTTGATGACCATTGTCTTCCTTTACCACGCCGGTTTATACGGACAGCAAACTGTCCGCTTGGCTCGGGATGGCGGAATTCTATTTGGCACACGGCGACTCACAATCGGCAATATGTATCCTCTGAACGTCGGGTTTACCGAAGTAACAATCCCCAGAAGTCACCAAAAGGGAAGAGTGGAGCAGCCCAGTATCTAT
>JANMNK010000332.1:0-8898 GCA_031373875.1 Pirellulaceae bacterium
GTGCAACTTGCTCGAGCGTGGTCTTTCCAGCCCGAAAACTGTGGAAAACTAAGGGCAAAACACTGCGTCGATGGATCGGGACGTTGACGAAATGGGGGTGCATGTGTTAGTTTTTCGAGCTTGGTCTACGAATTGACGAGGGGCCGGTTTCATTCCGTCCCTTTGACTTGTACTGTGTCTGTACGCAGTACCTATATGTTGTCTTTGCTTAATTTTTGTACCTCTAAGATTTAGAAGATGGGAGTCGATCAGAATGGCTCATGATGTGACGTTGTTAACCGGGGACGGCACTGGGCCTGAGCTTGCCGAGGCAGCACGCCGATGTATTGACGCCACTGGCGTTAAGATCAACTGGGATGTTCAGGAAGCGGGCGTGGATGTGATGGCACGATTGGGCACTCCCTTGCCCGATGCCACATTGGAAAGCATCCGCCGGACCAAATGTGCTCTCAAGGCGCCGATTACAACGCCCGTTGGAACGGGCTTCCGCAGCATCAATGTTCACCTTCGCCAAGAGCTCGGTTTGTACGCGTGCATTCGTCCATGCAAACTGTACGCTGGTGTTCGGTCATTCTTTAAAGAGGTTGGTGTGGACATTGTCATTGTCCGCGAAAACACCGAAGACCTCTATGCGGGTGTAGAATTTCAGGCGGGCAAGCCTGAGACGGAAAAGTTGATCGAATTCATCAATTCGCTTCCTAGCGATAAGAAGATCATAACCAAAGCCGTCGAAACCGGCGTGTCGATCAAGCCAATCAGCATTTCCGGTACTGAGCGAATCGTCAAATGTGCATTCGATTACGCGCGGGCAAACGGTCGTCGCAAAGTAACGGCTGTTCACAAAGCGAACATCATGAAGTACAGCGACGGACTTTATCTGAAAACCGCAATGGAAGTTGCTAAGCAATATCCTGACATCGAGTTCGAAGAACGTATCGTCGACAACATGTGCATGCAGTTGACGCAAAAGCCGGAATTGTACGATGTGCTTGTGCTCCCCAACTTGTATGGTGACATCGTTTCCGATTTAGGTGCAGGGTTGATCGGTGGTTTGGGAATGGCACCGGGAGCCAACATCGGCCCCAACGGCGCTGTCTTCGAAGCGACTCACGGGAGCGCTCCAAAGTACAAAGGACTGAACAAAGTCAATCCGACAGCCGTTATCCTAAGCGGGATGTTGATGTTGCGTCATCTCGGTGAACTCGATGCAGCCGATCGACTTGAAAAAGCTGTCGCATCGGTCATCGCCGAAGGTAAATACGTTACGTACGACTTGAAAGAAAATCGCGACGATCCAGCTGCAGTTGGCACATCCCAAATGGCGGACGCTATTTCTGCGAGACTTTAAGTTCGTTTTGCTCTTCATTTCATTTGGTGGCTTGGTTTGCAGCAGCCAAGTCACCAATGGGCTCAGTTGCGTGGCCATTCATTCAGATCTTGCTTGCATCGGTGTTTCAAGCCCAACATGCTCAGTTATCGCCGAATTATCAGTGGACAAAAACGAGGCGTATTGAGCTCGTTTGCTAGAGCGTTGCTTGCTGTCCTGTCTGTCCCTTATGCTGCGATCATCGAAATTCGAAATCGCGGTTATCAGCGCAAGTGGTGGCGAATTCAGAGCGTTCCGATTCCCGTTGTTTCCGTTGGGAATTTGACTGTCGGAGGCACGGGCAAGACGCCGATGGTGGCCTTTCTGTGCAAGTGGTTTCGGCAGCAAGGGATTCGAGTAACCATTGTCAGTCGGGGCTATCGCGCTGATGCCGATGGTACGAATGACGAAGCGAAAGAACTTGAAATCCAATTGCCCGATGTCCCGCACTTGCAAAACGCGCGACGTCATCAAGCTGCGTCCATTGCGAACGAGGAATTCGATTCCCAACTTGTCGTGCTTGACGATGGATTTCAACATCGACAGCTTCATCGGGACTTGGATATTGTCCTATTGGATGCCACGAATCCATTTGGATACAACCAACTACTTCCTCGCGGGCTTCTCCGCGAACCACTCACTTCTCTGCAACGTGCCGACGTTGTCGTAGCAACGCGAGCTGATCAAGTTACCAATCAAGTCCTTGCCAACATTCGGACGAAGGTTCAGCGTTACGCGCCGACTGCTGCATGGGTCGAAACGGCTCACGCTCCCATGTGCCTGCAAAATTTCCGTGGTATGACCAATGAACTCGGTTGGTTAAGCGGTCGTCCGATTGTAGCCTTTTGTGGTATTGGAAACGGAGTGGCTTTTTTTGAAACGCTTCGTAAGTTAGATGTGCAAGTGGTCGAGACGCTGGAGTTTCCTGATCACCATGCCTACTCGCGCCAAGACATCGAACGGATTCAAGAGATTGCGGGTAAACACAAAGTGTCGACTGCGATATGTACAGGCAAAGATCTTCCGAAAATCGGTGTGGAAGCTCTCGGAGGTTTAGCATTTTGGAGCTTGAGAATTGAATTGCAAATTCTTTGTGGCCTGGAACCTTTGCAGGAACGGCTGCATCAAATAATGCAACGAATTCCAGCCGACGCCGAAGAATGAATGAGTTCGAAGTTCGCAGAATTCGCACGAGTGAGATAGATCGTTTTTCAGATTTATCGTATTTCAGCTTTGCTGTATCTGAAAAGCGATCTGGGCTGAACTGAAAGGAGCATCTAGCGACGAGCATCAAGCAACGTTGACGTCATTTACTAGTTGGACACCGCGGGTCGCGCTGCGAACGGTCTCTTGAGCCAATTGCTTCATGTAGAACGTTGGAACTTGGCCTCGCAAGAAAACCGCTTCGTCTTTCATTTCGACATGCAGCAAGCGTAGTTCCTCAAATGGACTATCGGCCAAAAGTCGTTTCGCTTGTCCCAAGACATCGTGAAAACCATTGTCGATCATGGATCGCTCTCCTTGCAATTCGACGAAACCGTTTGCTTCGTCCAAGCTTAGGTAACACACATCGTCACCAAGCAAGCTCATATTTCCATAATGTGCATCGAGCAAGCATCACAAGCAAGCTAGGTTCTTTACTCCTATTAAGCTAACAGAGCCAAGTGCTTTGTCAAGCAATTTTTCTTATGCGACTCAAATCGAGGATCGATGCGTAACAAAAATGTAACTTTCGGCAATGATGGTTATATTGTAAGAATGCTATCAAACCAATGCATGCTGCAACATCGAGCGAACAGCGTTGACTAAAGCCCTGCCCCGTAAGCTTTGATTAGTCGTGTCAGTGACTGCTTTTTGCCCTCGGTCTGTTCTAAAATGTCTTTTGCCAAGGCAATTGTTTCATCTGAAAGTTGTTCGCTATCGCAGACAAGCATTGCATGTTCGACGAGCAAATCCGAATTCAGTTTTTTGTTAGCAACCCACGCATCGATATTCGATTCAATTTGATCTGGCAGCGGCGTATTCATAATACGACGAAAGTTTTGGTCGGCTAAGTCGAGTGCTTCGCTATCTCGATTTCGCAAGGGTTGATTCGGTGCGGGTTGGCTTAGGATCTTGTTACTGGACTGAAGCCACTTCGCCATCATGCGCATTCTCGCTTGGCGAGAATCCAAATCATTTGATTCGTTCGCGGAAAAACTGGCGAACAATTTGCTTTGAAGTCTATCGGAGTTTAAGGCATCGGTGCCTAACGCTTCGTCACTGTATGGCGGTGCTGCTGGCATTCCAAAGGGTTGGCTTGCGACCATCCAAACAACGGCTTTCGCAAGATCTTCGTCATTGGCAATGAACTGCTGCGTGAGGAAATCGCGAAGATGGACTCGTTCTGTTGCGCCTTCTTCGGGAGACAAGCCGAACAGTGGAACTAAAGGTTGACCGAACAGCGAGTCCCAAACTAGGTTGACATTCTGCGCGGATCGTGATCGACTGTTGGTAAACCACTCGGCCAACTGAGCAATGCTCGAAGCCGAATTGGAAACGGCCAACGGTTTGCCGTCGGGCAGTGCTGGTACTGCAAGCGCTTGTGTGCCGTTGTCTCGCTCGTAGAAAGTGTCTTTTTGCGGTCCTTCGGCAACCCTGGTGAAGGGAGTTCGCGTTCGTTCTTCGTGATCGAACTCAAGTTGCCCAAACACGGCGTTGACGCCCCAGTAGGTGGAGCGAGCAATACCCGACGACTGATCATCGTGGCAGCGAGCGCACATCAAAGGTTGACCTAACAAGAGTCTCCCTAGTCGATCTACTATTTGATTGGTGCCACCGGAACTTGCTGCGAGGATCCAATGCGTAGCCGGATTGAAATCGGCTTCGGCTTGCTCATCTGTTCCTTGAGCAACGATCAGTTCGCGTTGTAGTTCGGCTAGTGACGTGCCTTTTTCAAGGCCGGCAGTCACCCAATTTACGAAAGCTTGGTCTCGGTCATTTCGAACAGAACGCCCGAGCCAATTTTGAGCAACGATCTTACCCCAATGCTCTGCAAACTCTGACGTGTTTGTTAGGTTGCCGAGCCAAGCAATTCGGTCCGTATTCGATTTCAGTCCAGTGGCAATCTGCAACTCGGATTCACTTGGGCTGCGACCGAGAACAAGTTTTGTTGCACGCACCGCCCATTCAAGTGAATCGATCGACTTTGGGATTTGAACTTCGCTACGATTCCACAACACGACAAACTGTTTATCAATGACATCCACGACATCAAGATCGGATTCCTTTTGTCGCGGTTCATTAACGCTATTCGGCGAATTCGACTTCGCGGCAATGTCCGATCGATTCGATGGTGCGAACGGTACCTTATCCATTTCAAGAGCCTCTGGCTGAGGCACTCGAGGCTTCTTAGGTGCGATCGCAACATCCGAACCACCAACCTCGTTCGCCGGATCTTGCTCTGCATTATCAAGCGTATTTTCCAAGGTCTCGGGCTTTGTCGGTGCCAAAACAACATCGTTGTCAGGATTGACTTCAAATGAGTTGGTACCAATCCAACGAACTCCCCCAACGATCAATAGGATTGCAGCGGAAGTACAGACAAAGAATACAGCCCACGAAGATAACCGACCTCGCGAACTCGAATGACTGGCCTGCGAATCGGATGCTGTTACCACACCAACAACATCGACTGAATCGCTTTCGGCGTTCCCGATTCCGAGTGCTTGGCTGCTCGATGTTGCAACTTGAGCTTCCTTAATTCGGGCAGATAAACTTGATCCCGGCACGCTGGTTGTGTCGCCGACGATGGTGTCCGCGTTTCCGATAAACGAGTCGCCCGATACGTTCCAATTTTGCACGTCACGAAGTGCCGCTTCGGCTGCTTGTCCCCAATACGCAGGTACTTTTCCGTCGATCGAGGCAAGCCGCCCCATAATCGCTTGTTGCAAATTCGGCGGAGTTTTTCCACCAAGCAATTCTTCTAGGAACGGGTCAATAATGTTGGGTTCGGTTTCAGTGTTCATTTTAATCTATTTTCTACACAGTCCTTTAACACCGCTTTGGCTCTTTGCATGAGATTCTTGGCACCATGTTCGGTAATTCCCAATGCTTGAGCTATTTGTTCGCGTGAGGACTGATCTTGGTAGCGCATTTTCAAAGCGAGTCGAGCCCGCTCGGATAGTCTGCGGAAACAATCAGCTAAATACTCTAAAGCCGAGTCGCCTGCGTCGAATCCCGCCCAACGCATCCAATCGTTGTCGAGAAATTCAACTTGATCGGTCAATGTGACACGTTTATTTCGTCGTCGGTAGGAAATCAAAAGATGGTATGCCACCCTCCTCAAGTAGAAGGCAGTGGCAGCATCGTTGATTTGTTCAAACGGTCGACAAAGGACCGCCAGGAAGGTCTCTTGGGTTAAGTCATCTGCCAAGGCACAATCGCAACCGAGTGCGCGCAGGTATCGCCATACGCTGGTTTGGTGATGTGCGAGGAGGTCCTCCAAAAGCGATGAATTGGATCGCATTTGTTCGGCATCACTCTTCGCACTATCCAAATCACAGCGGGCAAAACCGCCTTCTTGGTTTGCAGTGCCCAAACCAATTGACCTTTATTCGTTAAGCGAACAATTCTTTGATTGGTACTCCGCCACCTGCAATTTTCTTTGGCCGACCGTTCAAAGTTGTAAACGTCGTTTCCAGAGAAATGCCCATCGCTTTGCAAACGCTGGCCATCAAATCTTCCGAAGAGTGCGGATTCTCAGCGACTTCACGACCGTCTTCGTTTGTCGAACCGACCGCGATACCGCCTTTCATGCCACCGCCACCTACAGCGACGCTCCAAGCGCGAGCAAAGTGATCGCGACCAGCATCGCCGTTAATTTGCGGAGTACGGCCGAATTCACCCATCCAGAACACCACGGTATCTTGTAGGAGGCCACGTTGTTCGAGGTCTTCCATCAAAGCACTCATCGCTTTGTCTAGAGTTGGTAGTTTGTCGTCCTTGAGAGTCGTATGGATGTTTTGATGGTTATCCCAACCACCCAGGTCGACTTCGACAAATGGCACGCCTGCTTCGACCAACCGTCGAGCCAGCAAACAGCCTTCGCCAAAGTTGTTCTTGCCGTAACGCTCTTTGACCTCTTCGGGTTCTTTATCGACTGAAAACGCCGACATTTGGCTGCTGGTCATCAGGTCCAATGTCTTCTTGAGGATCTTTTGATGATCTTCGGCGGACGAGCCTCGCTTTTGCGAAATGAAGCCCTTCTCGATTAAATCCAAGGCCGCCATGCGTTGCATGAGCCGCTTGTCATCGAGTTGCATGTCCAAATTTCGGATGCGACCGTTGCTGCTAACCGAAAACGGTGCCCAAGCCATTCCCAAGAATCCCGGACCTTCGCTGGCTCCGCCAACTGTCACGAATGGCGGAATCTCTAGTTCGGGACGTTGCGGCGCAAGTTCCTTTGCGAGGACCGCGCCGTAGCTTGGGTATTCGATGGTTGGATCGGGTGGATAAGCCGTGTGCATGTAATAGCGTCCACGATCATGATCCGCTTCGCGAGTACTCATTGATCGAATGATCGCCATGTTGTGCATTTGCTTGGCCATCATCGGCATATGCTCCGAGATTTGCACATCACCCGATGTTGAGATTGGCCGGAAGGGACCACCTGTTGGCATGCCGGGCTTAAGATCCCAGATGTCGATTGTTGCAGGGCCACCGCCCATCCATAGAAGGATGGCTGCCTTGCGATTCTTTTTAGCTTCTGCTGCATGCAATCGCAACGAGTGCCCCATGGCCAAAGATGTTCCCATCAGTGCCGAAGAAGCGGCCACGTGCGAAATGAAATGTCGACGTGACATTCCTCGCGGAGTGATCCAGGATTCGATCATGTTTTCTTTCCTAGTGATTAATAATAAACTCGTTGCTGTTAAGAATCGCCCACCACATGTCCTGTAACATTTCAGGAAGCTTGCCTTCGCGTGCCAGCATGAGCTGATGCGCTGCAGCAACTTCTTCTTGTCTAGCTTTACGTCCAAGTCCTGCTTCGAACAGGAAATGAACCTTATTGGTAATGTCGCCATTCGCCTTTGCAATAGTCTGAAGCCAAGAACCATCGTCCAGGCTGATTGCATCTCGCATTAGGTCGCCATTGAACATCATTAACGACTGCGGAATCGAGCCATTGAAAGTTGTCGTCTCACCGCCGTCATCGGTTCCAAAGGCGACGATGAATTGGCGAAGCCACTCACCGCGTCGGCGTTGTTGTTCCTCAAGCGATCCGCGTCGGTCGGCTTGCGTTGCCGTCACCAAGGATTGATACAATTCTTCCGCACCCATTTGCCGAACATAAAAATGCGAGAACTTCGGCTTTTCACCCGAAGCTGGGTCATCTACAGCATTTTCCTTCGTGGATCGGCTGGACAATTGATAAGGTTTGGAAAGTGTTATCCATTCGATCAATTGTTTGACGTCAAAACTTGAATTGCGAAATTCCTTCGCTAGTTCTTCGAGCAATTCTGGATGCGACGGTGGGTTGTGACGCCCCATGTCATCAATTGGTTTTGTGAAGCCATGTCCAAGGAAGTGAGCCCACATGCGGTTCACCATCACTTGTTCCATGTATTCGCTCTTCATCATCAATTTGCCAAGCTCTTTTCGGCGGTTCACTTTTTCCACGTAGCCACTTCGGCCAATGGTTGTGCCGTCAACGAAAACTGGAAAAGCGACCTTTGTCACGCCATTGCGCAGTTGATAAAAAGTGTCGGCTTCATCGGGGCGGCGACTAACGCCTTCGAAATCTTGGTCGATCAATTCGGCATGATCGATATCTCGAGTGCCTGCCACGAAACGACGCAATCCCCGACTCTGCTGGAAGAAAGCATTCATCTCCCAAAACTTCTGCTGCTTCCACTCGTCATTAAACGGATGGTTGTGGCACTGGGTGCATTGAACTTGGAGTCCTAGGAAAATGCGAGCAACCGTCGAAGTAGCTTGGACTCCATCTTCTTCGTTGACTTTCATGATCAAGAAATTGGTTGCGCCGTTAAAATTTTCGCTGCCAGGCTTGGTAGAACCTGTTGCCGTAACCAACTCATAGACCATGTCGTTGTACGGGCGGTTTTGAGCCAAGTGATCGCGCAGATATTTCTCGAGCCCTGGGCGATTGATCAAGGAGTTGTTTTCCATACCGCCGTTTCGACCAATGAGGGTGTTCGTCCAAAAGGTCGCCCAATATGCCGCATACTCTTCGGTGTACTTCGAATCGTTCAGCAGTTTCCGAACGAGGACAATGCGTTTGTCGGGGCTCTTGTCTTGGATAAACTCACGAAATTCCTGGTACGTCGGAATGCGGCCGATAATGTCCAAATGCACGCGTCGACACCAAAGCCCGTCTTCTTCTGGCTTGGAGGGGACAAGTTCAAACTCCTTCCACGCAGCCTCGATCTTTACGTCGATCATCGCGGACTGAGTGGGAGCAGCTTGTTTCGGCTCGCTAGGCTTGGCAGCAACCGCCAGACTCGACAACAAAGTAAAAGCCAGTCCGAGGC
>JANMNK010000187.1:0-3836 GCA_031373875.1 Pirellulaceae bacterium
GATCGAATGGTAATGGGAGTATTGTTGGCTGAAGAGACGGTTACGTAATTCAAAGACTCCTCATCCCCCATCCCCTTCTCCTCGGAGTACCGAGGAGAAGGGGAGTAAGGATTTCAGGTCGTTACGTTAGCGTTCACGTTATTCCGATGACTCAAGCAAATCACTCTCGTCTTTCGAATGGGACTTACAATTACGACGTAAATCTTGCAAGCTAACGTTGGCGAGATGGCTTTACTTGGGATTAGACTTTGCGGGCTTGATGATCATTATTCCGGCGTCGATGTATTGGCCGCCGGTTGTTTGGTGACAATGGATTGCGATGGTGTTGTTCCCGCTCTTGAGCGATTCTTTCGCGGCATCTGATATGCGGACTTGGACATAAGCTCCTGAGAAACCTGCAAGTCTTGCTGCTTGAACGCCGTTGATAAAGATCTCTGCATCTTCGTCATGATAAACGGACAGCCAGTAGTCAGCTTGTTCGACATTCGCGAGGTTAAAATTCTTTCGCAGCCAAATGTCGCTGGAGTTCCATTCTGTACCTACCGAAGATCCTGGAGTTGTTTTCTCTCCAAAACCGGCGGGACCACGCCTCCATGATTTGTCGTCGAACCCGACCGATTGCCAATTACCGGTTGGTTTTTCTGTGGTGTATGACCATTCGACAACGTCCTGCTGTGCGGTCGGTAGGACCGTAATTTCTATCGGCGCGGGCTCATGAAGGCGGGCGTGCCAAGCGGCTAATTTTTCGGGGGCGATCTTGATCACTTCGCGATCATATGTCATTAGACCGTTCACTTCGCCCTCGACGTCTGTCGTCTGTGTATAAACGGCGGCGGACAAACCGCGTCCTATCAAGCGATGGACGCCGTTGATCAACTCTTCATATCGTCGGCCAAGTTCGTCTTGTCCTTTGAAGGACTGATAGCCCCAGTTACGATCTTTCTGCCAAAGGTGACCTTCGAGAGGCAATCCCAATCCGCCGAACTCGCCCAAGACGCTCACGCGATCGGGCAGTGCGGGAAACATGCCGGGACCAGGGTAATTGTGCATGTCTTTCAAGTCGCCCCAACCGCGATCTTCCCAGCCACTAGGACCATCGACAAGTCGGGTCGCGTCACGTGCTTTGGTCCACTGTAACATTGCGTTGGTATTGTGCTGGCCCCAACCTTCGTTGAACGGTACCCAGACAACAATCGACGGGTGATTGTAGAGAGCGTCCATCATCGAGCGTAGTTCGGATTGGTATTGATGGGATTCTTGTGCGGTGAGAAGAATATCGTCAGCTTGACCTGGCCCGACTTGATGACTGTGGCCACGGGCCATCAGCGAAGGCATGTCTTGCCATACCAGCAAGCCCAGTCGATCGGCCCAATAGTACCAACGATCGGGCTCGACTTTAACGTGTTTGCGGGCCATGTTGAAACCCATCTTGCGAGTCATTTCGACATCGAACTTGAGCGCTTCGTCCGTCGGAGCCGTGTACAGCCCGTCAGGCCACCAGCCTTGATCCAGTGGTCCCATTTGGAAAAGCGGTTTATTGTTCAGGAGCATCCGAAGTTTGCCATCGTCGTCGGCACCAATTGAGATTTTGCGCATGCCAGAATACGAACGCACTTCATCTGAACCGAAACGGATGACAAAGTCATACAAGTGTGGCGATTCCGGAGACCATAGTTTTGGTTGGTCGATCACAAGCTCGAGTGCGCCATTCGCTGCACCGGTTGCATTGGCAATTGATTTTGCACCATCGAAGATTTCTGCGCTCAAGTCACCTTGGCCGTTGACGTCGGCGGTAACCATAAAGCGAGAATTATCCAAGTCGGGTGTGATGCGAATCGAGCGAATGTGCGTTGCCGGAACGGTCTCAAGCCAAACCGTCTGCCAGATGCCAGTTACCGAAGTATAAAATATGCCTTCGGGATTGCGGACTTGTTTACCCCGAGGTTGCGATCCTTCGTCTGTCGGATCCCAGACTTGTACAACGAGAGAGTTGTTGTCGCGACCGGCGACCGCATCGGTGATATCGAAACTAAAGCCGTCGAATCCACCGCGATGTTCGCCCAAATATTGGCCATTTACCCACACCCTCGACAACCAGTCGATTGCTCCAAAATGGAGCAGTACGCGTTGTTGATCGTTTGATTTGGGTGTTTCAAACGTTGTTTGGTACCAGAGTGCCTGCTGCGCTGACACCGTTTTGCCGACGCCACTCAACGCTGATTCAATTGCAAAGGGCACGAGAATGGCCCCTTGCCATTCGGTCGGCTTCGCTGAATGGATGTCGCTAATGGCGAAATCCCATAGTCCGTTCAGATTCTGCCAATTGTCGCGCACCATTTGCGGACGAGGATATTCGGGTAATGGATTCGCGGGAGAAACATCCTTAGCCCAACGGGTCACTATAGGAGCAGGCGCCATCGTCCAGTCGCTTGCGAAACTGGGACTTAAGGCAACGAGGCTTAGTGTTAGAGATATGGCAGTAAGGTGCAAGCGGCGATTTAGCAACATGATTTGCCCGATCAAGATGGAAAGCGAGAAGTAAGTTCATCCGATTGTAGGTAACTTAGTCGCTATTCCGGGGCAGTGCTACAAGCTATTCGGCTACATGCTCTCTTTTCGCATAGTCGTGGAGGAAACGAGCGTTCTACCCAGCATGAATTTTGGAGTCGGCAACCAACTAACATTAGCCGCAGGGATACTGACCGAAACGGTAATGTTCGAGCCACTTGCGGCAGTTGTAATATTGGCGGGCGTGATTGTAATTGTCGAGCCATTGAAATTTGCGCTTGTCATCTGGCTGGCAACCGTAGTCTGGACACTGGTGTTCGTCGCACCGGGCAAGACCGCGATGCGAGCACCTTCTCGCGAGATGTTGGTAATCATTTGCCTGACAAGCGTCATGCGTCCCATTTCGATAAGTCCGAAAGTGAACAGGACCATGACAGGGCTTACCACGGCAAACTCCACGAGAGCGGCACCGGCTCGTTTCTTCCAACTTCTTTTTTGTCTATTGCGTTTCATGTTGCGTTGTCGAGAGGGATGTAGATTGATCTGGATCGCATCAAAATTGTCGGAGAGGTTTATTGAACCAAAACAACCGGTGAGAAGATCGAGTCGCTGTAGGTCCTTGTTCCATCCATTGCGGGTACGGTACCACGCATAATGACGGTTGCGGGTTGAACCATTACATGCTTCGAGGCAGAGGAGCCAGTCAGATTGACCGACATGACGCGGACTCCTACCCAGCGGACAAGCGTATATTGAGCGTTATTTCCGTTCCCTGTCAAAGTTGAAAAGACAGCGATGACACGGGTTTGGCCGATGATGGCAGATAGATCGTCTTTGATCCCCGCACTGACACCGGGGTCGCCACCAAGAGTCAATCCACCCGTTGCTGGGATTTCCAATGGTTTCCCAAGCGCAGCCAAATCTCCAGCGGAAACACCATTTCGTATTTGACGAGAAAGGTCTGCAGTGCTATTTCCCGAACCACCGATATCGACAGTGCCTCGGTTTCCTGGCGCTCCTAGACCTTGGGGATAAATATTGACTTCTTCGATTCCGTCCGCCGCATTGGTGACGGCTCCCGTCGCTGGATTGTACGAGCGTGTGTCCGGGCCAGTTCCCGCGATGCAAAGATTCCAGGACGCTTCGTCGACAACAAATGGCATGACATTGAGATTTCCCGTTTCAGGAACGGTGAAACCCTTGATCTGTCTCGCGACTGCCGCGGTCGCTTCGACGGTGATCTCGCGGCCAGACTGGCCGAATATTTTTGCAAAGTACAGAGGCACAGCGCCGTTTGAGTCGGCCGTTCTTCGCACGCGAACCCGAAC
>JANMNK010000434.1:0-5135 GCA_031373875.1 Pirellulaceae bacterium
ACGTTCCTTCGATCGTTGGCGTAAACGAATAACTTGTTCCGCCCGATTGTGTCGCAAAAGCATTACCGTCACGTGTGATTGTCCATGAAAGTAACAGCGGATCATTGGCCCCTGCTGGATCACCCGTAGTGCTAGTAACGGTTACATGAGTACCGGTTGGAACCGACGTTGGCCCAGAGACACTGAGCGACGCAGTTGGATCCAAATTTGCGACCAAGACATCTTGTATCGTCGACAAGGAACCAAGGTCCTCATCGCTGGCCGTCAACTTGATCCGATAAGTCCCGTTGTCGTCGGGAGTGAAGCTAAAGTTAACCCCGCTACCGCTGGCGTACACAACAGTGGAACCAGTTCCTTTGAATACTTCCCAAGTTAACGTAATCGTGTCATTAGTTCCGGCAGGATCGCTAGCTGAACCGGTCACAGCAATCGCAGTTCCCTCAACCTGCGGCGTGCTGATGGTCGCAATCGTCGGAGTGGGTTCTACGTTGGCAACCGTAAACGTGGAATCGACAGAGTTCGAACCGCCCTCTTCATCGCTGACCGTCAACACGATCTTGTAGGACCCGTTGTCATTTGGCGTGAAGCTAAAGTTCGCACTGTTGCCACCAGTTGCAAAGGCCGTCGTTGCACTATCTTTGTAAACCGCCCAAGCGAAGGTTAACGTGTCATTTGTTCCCGCAGCATCGCTAGCCGAACCGGTCACAGCAATCGCAGTTCCTTCTGCACGTGGCGTGCCGATGGTCGCAATCGTCGGAATCGGTGCTTCGTTGGAAACTGTAATGTCTTGGAACGTCGAAACGGAACCGGCTTCATTGGTAGCGGTTAATACGATTCGATACTCATCGTCGTCGACAGGAGTAAAGCTGAAACTAGATCCGGTATGACTCGAATAGACCGTTGTGGAACCAGTGCCTTTGAAAACGGTCCACGCCAGACTGACCGTTCCAGATGGGCTAGTTGCGGAACCTGTAACCGAGACGGCTGTACCTTCTGACCGAACTGTGGAAATCGAATCGATAGTCGGAACTGGCAGGGCTTCCAGAACATTCACGGTTAAATGGGTAACGATGATCGCTCCGTCATCATTAGCAACGGTGAGCGTGACCGATTTGGAACCGGTCGTGCTATAAGTCTGAGAAAGCGTTATACCCGTGGTAGGATTATTCGTAGTCACCACATCGATCACGTTGTTCCCGTAATCAATAGTCGTCGTCCAAGAAGATGCTCCCGCATTTACAAAGTCAAGATCAAGCAACCATGGTTCATTAACGTAGACTTCAAAACTAACGTCGTGCTGAACGAACCTCAAGGAATAATCCTGACCTGGTCCTGGGTCTAGAGTGTCTTGACCGGATCCTCCAACCAACGTGTCGGTTCCATCGCCGATATTGGCTTTATTAAAGACGTAAAGGAACATTTGGTAATTGCCAGTGTCGGTATCGTTCAGCGTATCCAAAATGATTTGCTGGACATCTGGTGGCAGCAAAGCAAACTCTTCCGGTGTCGGATCGGATGAGCGAGGACCGCGTGTAAACGTATTCACTTCGAGGATGTAAGTTCCCGTTTCTGGTATTTCAACATCCATCAGTAATGAATCCGAAGATTCGAACTCGTCATCGTTGATCGCGTCGCTACCGAAAACTTGAACGATGCGACCGTCGGAATGCCGCAAGGTAATCACAGAATCGATGTAACCATTTGGCCCCAGATTCGAGAATCGTCGCATGGCTGCTGACGCCAATTCGATCGAAACCAAATCACCCACACGACCCGTAAACGCATAGAAATCATTTTCACTGCGACCGTCGGATCCAAGTTCGATTGATCCAGCGACAGAAGCTGTTTGAACAAAGAACGATTTAGCAGAATTGATGCCACTGCCAAGCGTGTTGGGCGCTTGGATGGTAGTGAGCGTCAAAGGATAAGCAGTTGGCACTGTATTATGCGCTACCGCAACAAGCGATTCTTGCAAAATCAAATCAGGCGAGCTTGCCGTCGCAAACGCAAGCTTGATCGATTCCCGTTCCCCGAAGAACAGTGGGCGAACATCGTTCAAGCGATTTGAACCGACAGATGCTGGCGATCCAATAAGGTGATCGAATGTTTCAAATGCTGCGGAAGGGCCTGCGAATTCCGACTTAAATTTCGATGCGCCCGGCGGAGTGTGAATACCAAAGCCAATTGGTCCGAACGAATCGTAGTGACGCAGGCCAAGCAAGTGGCCAAGTTCGTGACCGGCAATCTTTGCAGAGAGGGCTACAAAATTCTCCGTCGTGGCCGCGGGTTTAAGCTGACCGTAAGCTGTAGAAGCATCCTCTGGAGAAGGCTCCGAAAAATCACCGTCAACAACCGATGGAATGACAATACCGCCAAGCAGCCCATTCACTTGAACGGTTGCAGCACCAGAGTAATTAAGGTTACCCAAATCAAGCTCGCTTGAATTACCTCCAGGCAGACCATTGGGCGGTGATTCATTAAACGTAATTGTGACGAAATCGACGGCCGATGGGATTAGACTAGCGTCTTGCGTAAACCTCACATTAAACCAACGAAGCGGATCGGAATAAGTGCGAGGCGAACCGTTGGTTTGAAAACCGTAATAGATGCCTTCTAGCCGACTTTGGATGGCATTGCGTTCGGATGGCGTGTAGACATGCTCCAATCCGTCGGTTGCCGTGTCAAAATCCAGCAAGACCCATTGCGCGTTTCGTTCCAAACTGATGGCTGGACCAAACGTCGGATAATAGTATTCTGCACCACCTAGGTAATTGTCTCGGTCGTTACCTGTGATCGTATCAGCGGCAGCGGAACCGATCACGTTTTCAATTGCATTATTCGTGGAAAGTTGCAGCGAGAATTGCGTGCTCTGTATTTGGCGAGAAGTCAAAGACAAATCGATCGAACTACCGCTAGTGGCGTAAGCTGAAAAATCTAGTTGGTCCCTACTGGTATCGCCCGCGGAGACAAACTCTTCATCAATCAAAATCCAGCCTTGAGGATTGCTGGCGAATTCATAGCGGTCATCGCCATCTCCCCCTGCCAATATTACAGATGGCTGGTCAGAAACGTTGTGTGGAGCGGTACCTGAGTAAACAACCCGATCATTGCCCGTCGATCCTTGGAAAGAAACCGAGCTTGCAATGCCTCGAAAACTGAACACGTCATCGCCAGCACCAGCATCAAAAGAAACGATCGTTCCCGAAGCGTTGTACAACAGAGAATCGATTCCCGCTCCTCCGTCGAAATTCAGATTATAAATCTCCGTTCCTTGAATGCGCAAGACATCCGCTTCGCTACCACCGACAAAGAAAATCCCTGTCGTGCTTGGCATCGTTGCCGACGCATTACCGATCCGACTACCGGTATTGATAAGTGCGTCGTATCCCGCACCACCATCGAAGGAAATGCGAAGGATATCAAATCCGTTGTTAAACAACGAATCGCTTCCCTCGCCTCCGACCATCGTCAAGTCGTCGACAAGGTTTCCGTTGTTCTCAAGCGCGTCACCGCCCAATCCGCCGTCAAAGAAGATTGCTCCAATATTGTCTCCATTGTTTTGGAATCGATCGTCATCGGCACCGCCGATCATCGAAAGCAACGCAACGTTGCTGCCTTGATTTGAAAAGACATCCTTGCCCGCATCACCTTGGAATGAGACACTGCCGACATCGGAGGCATTTTGATACAGTCCGTCGTTACCTGATCCACCCTCAAAGGAAATTCCATCTGTGCCGCTACCGCGATTTTCAAGAATATCGTCACCGTCCCCACCCAACATGGTAAAGCCGAAAACATTTGTGCCGATATTCAATCCCTGGTCAACACCCGAATCACCTTGGAAACTAATGCCTGTCACACCTACCCCGGTATTTTGAAGGACGTCGTTATCGGCTCCGCCGATAAACAAAATCCCCGATACATTTGCAGCGTCATTGATGAAAAAGTCCGCTGCGTCGTCTGCGCCGGCGACGGAATCAGCGGGGAAAGCGATGGCGTCAGGTCCCATATTCGGCAGCAAAGCTGTTGGCCGAACATAGCCCGAAGCAAACATGTTCAAGTTAGATGAGAGGATAGCCGTCGATCGGTTGTAAAATGTATCGCGACCAGGACCGGCATAGAACTGGATATTGGTTACCGAAGACCCAGAATTGAGCAAGCGGTCATCGCCTTCGTCACCTTCGAACGATATGCCACTCAAACCAGATCCGCTATTAACTAAAACGTCGGCACCTTGGTCGCCTTCGAAACTGATACTCGATACTTGCCCGCCCGTGTTGATCAAAACGTCGTTGTCGGCTCCACCCGAAAATACGACTGTTGATACGTTAAAGCCATCATTTACCAAGATATCGCGATCCGCTCCACCGGAGAACACGATTCCCGAAATACCATCGCCGTTGTTCTCGATAACGTCGGCGCCTTGGTCTCCTTCGAAACTAATCGTGCCAATCTGATTTCCATTGTTCTGGATTACGTCGTTGTCGTCGCCACCAACAAAGGTGATGAAGCTCCAGGAAGAGCCATCGTTTCGGAAAGCGTCGAGTCCCGCATATCCCCGAAACACGATGGTGCCTTCTGTATCACCCGTCACGGCATTCACGCGTCCCGTGGCTCGATTGATAAAGGTATCTGCATTGCCACCCGTACCGGTAGAGTCGTCACCTTCGAACGAAATCGATCCAATGCCGTTGCCTGAGGTCGACAAGATATCGGAATCGGCACCGCCGCCAAATGAAACCGAACCGATCGAACTACCGTCGACAACCAAAACGTCAGCTCCTTGGTCTCCTTCGAAACTAATCGACCCGATGTTGTTGCCCGTGGAATAGAGTACGTCAGCCCCTTGGTCGCCTTCGAAACTAATCGAACCGATATTGTTGCCCGTGTTAACGAGAATGTCCCGGTCCCCACCGCCGCCGAAGTTCACTCCACCAACCGACCCGCTGATATTCAGTACGTCAGCATCTGCACCGCCAGTAAACACGACTCCGCCCGTAACCGAACCAGGGATATTGAGAATATCGGCGTCCCGTCCCGTTGGGCTAACTTGGGGATCGACCGTTTGCGTATCGGCTCCACCGGTAAATACAACGCCCCCGGTTACCGACCCCGGAATGTTGAGGATATCGGAG
>JANMNK010000441.1:0-4334 GCA_031373875.1 Pirellulaceae bacterium
GAGCCAACGCTGCCTCCGCCGCGTAATGTGCACTAAATTCGATGCGAGACCATTTTTCAGCCGCGTAGTTGCTTTGGGGCTCATCGAATCTTCTACTAACAAGTATTCGAAATTGACTCTGCCGGATCCGGTGGAGTCAAACATGGAACCCCAATTCTTCTGCATCCGCATACCAAGCCTGTTCCAATTGAGGCTTGGGAGTTAATTCTCTTTTCGAGCGCAATCATGTCGAATTCCGAATCTGCCAATCCGAACTCTGCCGACAAATTTGCACACCTCCTAAACCAGCCAGCATCGGTCAAACCCAAACGGGCTGTCGGACCGCGTACTCGGGTTTTCCTGATCATCGTACTGACTCTCTTTTCGTTGCTGTTGGCCAACGGAATTTACTTGAGCTCAATTACGTTCGCCGAGTGGTGGACTGCCCAAGTTTATCAAAACTACTTTTATCAGTTTATGTTTCTAGGGCATTTGGTTTTAGGCGTAATCCTCCTCGTGCCCTTCATCATATTTGGCATTGCTCACTGGAAAGCGTCGCATCATCGGCGGAATCGAAGGGCTGTGCGAATAGGTTATGCGTTACTGATCATTTCGATCGTGCTCTTGGTTTCAGGAATCCTGTTGATGCGTTTGGGATCGTTTGACCTCAAACAACCGATGGCGAGAAGCGTGGTCTACTGGGCGCATGTGATCGCGCCCCTGGTCGCAATTTGGTTCTATTGGTTGCATCGTCTGGTCGGACCGCGTATCAAGTGGTACGTCGCTGGTCGAATCGCCATGGCAACGGCTGTGGCAGTCGGGGCCATGGTGATATTTCAGATGCAGGACCCGAGGAAATGGAACCAATCGGCGCCAAAAGAAGGCGATAAATATTTCCAACCCAGTTTGGCTCGCACTCGGACAGGAAATTTCATTAGCTCCAATGTGCTCATGAATGACGACTATTGCAAATCATGTCATGCGGATGTTTATAACGATTGGGTTCATTCGGCGCACCGGTTTAGTTCATTCAACAACCCAGCTTACCTCTACGCAGTACGCGAAACTCGTAAAGTTGTTTCGGATCGCGATGGCACCGTTCAAGCTTCGCGTTGGTGCGCGGGATGTCACGATCCGGTACCGTTCTTTTCAGGTGCATTCGATTCGCCAACGTACGATGATGTGAATCACGTGACATCCCAAGCCGGTATCACTTGCACTGTCTGCCACGCGATCACGCACGTCAACAGCACCAAAGGCAACGCGGATTATGTGATCGAAGAACCGGTCCATTACCCCTTCACTTACAGCAAGAACGAATTGCTCCAACAAGTCAACCAATTGTTGGTCAAGGCCAAGCCTTCATTCCATAAAGCCGAAATGCTCAAACCGATTCACAAAACGGAAGAGTTTTGCAGCACTTGCCATAAAGTGCACCTTCCCAAGGAAGTCACCGCATACAAAGACTTCTTGCGGGGCCAGAACCATTACGATTCGTTCTTGTTGAGTGGCCTCGGACACGGAGCTCGCAGCTTTTATTACCCTCCCAAAGCAGACGACAATTGCAATCGCTGCCACATGCCTTGGAAAGAATCAAACGATTTTGGAGCGACGGACAAGAACCCGTTAGGGAAATTAGCAGTTCACAACCACTTTTTCCCGGGAGCCAATACCGCCCTGCCCTATTGGCGAGGGGAAGACAAATACGTCGACATGGCCAAGTCCCTTTTGGTCGACTGCGTTCGAGTGGACATTTTTGGCGTACGCGAAGGCGGTGTCGTCGATGGAAAAATGATCGCGCCGATTCGCCCCCAAATTCCAATGCTCGAAGCCGGTAAGAACTATTTGCTCGAAGCCGTCATTCGAACCTTAAAAATGGGACATCATCTAACCCAAGGAACGGTCGACTCTAACGAACTGTGGCTTGAAGTCACCGCCCGCAGTGGCGATCGAATCATCGGTATCAGTGGTGGTCGCGACGATGTTGGCCAAGTCGACGAATGGGCGCACTTTGTTAGTAACTTTGTCTTGGACAAGAACGGCAATCGGATCGCTCGCCGCAATGCCCAGGATATATTTGTTGCATTGTACGACCATCAAATTCCTCCGGGTGCAGGTCAAGTGGCTCATTATGCGCTTGACGTTCCTACGGATATCAGCGAGCCGATCGAAGTCACGGTGAAGTTGAACTATCGCAAGTTTGACAAGGGCTATATCGATTTCATGAACTCTGCCTTCAAAGAAGGCGATCGCGAGTTCAAAAACCGTGGGCCAGCGGGTTCCACTCCGAATCCGCTTCCAATCACCGTCATGGCACAGGACAAAGTTGTCTTTGGAATTAAGAAGTCCGATGGCACCATTATCGAACCCAACGCGCCTTCGGCTGATCCGCCCAAAGACGAGTGGCAGCGCTGGAACGATTACGGGATTGGCATGTTCTTGACCGGGAAAGCCCAATTGCGGCAAGCTTACGAAGCGTTTTCGGAAGTTGAGAAATTAAAGCGATTTGACGGTCCGTTGAACTTGGCACGCGTCTATCTCGCCGAAGGCAATTTGGATGCGGCGACTGAGTCGTTGGACCGTGCCAGCCAAATGCAACCGCCTCCGCCCGCTTGGACTTATGCTTGGCTCAGTGGCGAAGTGGCTCGTCAGCAAGGTCACTTGGAAGATGCAGAGTTAAATTTCCGAGCCGTTCTCTATGATAAGAACAAAGAACGCCGCGATCGGAATTTTGACTTTAGTAAAGATTACATTGTTCGAAACCTGCTCGGCTCCACGCTGTTGGATCTTTCCGCGCAAGCGGAATTTAAAGGCGACGAAGAGAAGCGAGATGAGTACCTTGACCAAGCTCGTTCGGAGTTTCTCAAAGTGCTGGATGTCGATTCGGAAAACGTCTCGGCGCACTTTAACTTGTCGTTCATCTACGAACGAATGGGACGTGAGGAAGACGCGGCGCGGCACCGTCAGCTCAATTTGAAGTACAAACCTGACGATAACGCAGCAGAACAAGCGAAGCCAAAAGCTCGCGAACAATATCCAGCAGCCGACCATGCAGCAGAACAGTTGGTTATCTATTCGCTACATCGCCAGGGGGCACCCGGGCTGACAGCTGCTCCCCCTGTCGCTCCCGCAGAAGCCGACGCTGCATCGATTCAGCCGACTTCGACCGAATCCAACTCGATTGCAAACAATGAGGTACCACGATGAGTAACAAGCTTTCTAAATCGGATAAGGTTGCAACAAACGAAGTTGATTCTGGCGACGAACAAGATCAACAGAACGACGCCGTAATCGGACGCGCGTTATGGGCGTCACTTGGCGTCCTTGCTTGCGTTGGCTTGTTGATAGGAGCCGGGATTTGGGCTTACGTTCTGACAAGACCCAAGCCGGTCGAAGTCGTGACGACCGTAGCGCAAGCCACCAAACGGGAAGCTGTAAAAGTCATGCTTCCAAAGATCCCGTTGGTCAACATCGCGGAGCAAGCCGGAATTGATTTCGAACACTTCACCGGAAAAGAAGGCCAACGATTGTTGCCAGAGACGATGGGCGGGGGGGGTGGTTTTTTCGATTACGATAATGACGGCGATCAAGACATCTTGCTTGTGAACGGGGCGCCTTGGAGTTGGGCTCGGGAAGTGCCCGAAAAAATGCCGACCGTGCATGTCTATCAAAATGATGGAACGGGTAAGTTCAAAGACGTGACCAACGATGTAGGTCTTGCTCAGACATTTTACGGAATGGCGCCGGCATTTGGCGATTACGATAATGACGGTTGGGTGGACGTTTACATCACAGCGGTTGGTAAGAACCATCTTTATCATAACAAAAGCGGCGTTTTCGAAGATGTCACGGATTCCATGGGAGTTGGAAGTAATGAAGAAGATTGGAACTGCCCTGCCCTTTGGTTTGATTACGACCGAGATGGCAAACTGGATTTGATGGTTGGCAAGTACGTTCAATGGTCGCGAGAAATTGACCTCAAGCAAGGCTTCACCACGACCGGCGTGGGACGTGCATATGGACAACCGACGAACTTTGCAGGCACCTTCTTGCAACTGTTTCATAACAACGGCGACCGCTTTGAAGATGTCAGCGAAAAATCGGGCGTTATGATTCGGAATGCTTCGACCGGAGTACCAAGCAGCAAAACCCTCGGTCTGGCAATGGCTGATCCAAATCACGACGGATGGCCCGATGTGATGGTCGCTAACGATACGGTTCAGAATTATCTTTTAATCAACAAACAAGACGGGACGTTTGTCGACATCGGCGTGCAATCGGGAGTCGCGCTCGATCGATTTGGCAATGCCACGGGGGCGATGGGTGTCGATTGTGCCTATTATCGAAACGACGAT
>JANMNK010000202.1:0-5343 GCA_031373875.1 Pirellulaceae bacterium
GATTACGGTAGCGGACGCAAGTCAACTGAATTTTGAAGCTACGCCATCCTTTGCCTTGCTTGTGACCGTTACGGATGGTGGTACACCTAGCTTGAATGCGACGGCGACGATCACGATCAATCTGACCAACGTCAATGAATCGCCAACGGATTTGATGCCCAATTTGTTTTCGATCGACGAACAAATCAATACCATTGGTGGACGCAGCCTTGGCACATTGACGGTAAGCGACCCGGATATTAGCGATACGTTTACCTTGACCATTCAGCCCGGCGGCGATGCGAGCAAATTTTCGATTGGAGGGGCCGGTAGCAAGGAGTTAATTCTAGACGACGGTGTGTTGGACTTTGAAACCAAGAGTAGTTACACCGTGACGGTACGCGTTCGCGACGCTGGCGGACTTACGTATGATGAAACGCTCGTTGTCAATGTCAATAACCTGAACGATACGCCGACCATCACCTCGGATGGTTCTGGCCCATCGGCGACGCAGACAATCGCGGAAAATTTGAGCGCAGTAACCACCGTTACGGCAAGCGACGAGGACTTGCCAGCTCAAACCCTCGTCTACTCGATAATGGGTGGAGCGGACTCAGGAAAGTTTTCTATAAACGGTTCGACGGGCGCGTTGTCTTTCACTGCCGCACCGAATTTTGAAGTGCGCACGGATGCGGATCTTGACAATGTTTACGAAGTCATCCTGCAGGTGAGTGACGGAGTTGGAGGGATCGATTCTCAGACAATCTCGGTTACGGTAACTGACATCGACGAATTCGACGTCAGTGCTGTCGTGGACGCCAATATCGCAGTGAATGCCGTTAACGAAAATGCCGCCAATGGAACCGTTGTAGGTGTGACAGCGCAAGCCACCGACGCGGATGGAACGAACAATAGCATCACGTACAGCTTGACCGATAATGCTGGCGGTAGGTTTGCAATCGATACCAGTACGGGAGTCGTAACGGTCGCCAACAGTAGCTTGCTTGATCGCGAAACGACTGCTTCGCATAATATTACCGTTCAAGCGGACAGCAGCGACGGATCGGTATCGACGAGTATTTTTACAATCTCGGTTAATGACATCGACGAATTCAACATCAGTGCCATATCGGACGTGAATGTGGCATTGAATTCGGTGAATGAAAATGCGGCGAACGGATCCGCCGTGCGCATTACGGCATTTGCGACCGATGCGGACGCGACTAACAATGTTATCAATTACACTCTAACCAATAACGCGGGCGGCAGGTTTGCAATCAACGCAAGCTCCGGAGTCGTAACGGTCGCGAACTCCACTTTGCTCGATCGTGAAAATGATGCTTCGCACAATATCGTCGTACGAGCCACCAGCAGCGATGGCTCGTTTTCATCTCGCGTATTTCTCATCACTGTTGCCGATGTGGACGAATTTGATGTAGGGCCGATTATCGATTCCAATGCGGTAATAAATAGCGTCGACGAAAACGCAGCAAACGGGACCGTCGTGGGGGTCACTGCTTTGGCAACCGATGGCGATGCGACGAATAACACGATCACCTATAGTCTAGACGATGATGCCAGTGGTCGATTTGCGGTGGGCGCCCTCAGCGGAGTCGTTACGGTTCTCGATGGCAGTTTGTTGGATCGCGAGATTTCAGCGTCAGATGACATCCTCGTGCGCGCGACTAGCAGCGATGGTTCCTCCTCCCTTGGTTTATTCACGATTGCTGTGAATGATATTGATGAGTTCGACGTTGGTCCTGTCAGCGATATCGATTTGACCGTGAATAATGTCACCGAAAACGCGACCAATGGAACTGTCGTTGGCATTACCGCATTGGCTGTTGATAACGACGCGACGACGAATGGGATCACTTATTCTTTGGATGACAATGCAGGTGGCCGATTTGCGATCGACGCGACGAGCGGCGTCGTAACGGTTGCCGACGGTAGTTTGTTAGATCGTGAAGCGGCATCTTCGCATAACATTGTGGTTCGGGCGGCGAGTGCCGATGGATCTACGGTTACTCAAGGCTTTACGATCAGCGTCAACGATGTAAATGAATTCAGCGTTTCCCTGATTTCCGATGTCGATGCGAGCTTGAATGCTGTTAACGAAAA
Organism: Pirellulaceae bacterium; assembly: GCA_031373875.1. GTDB lineage: Bacteria > Planctomycetota > Planctomycetia > Pirellulales > Pirellulaceae > JANMGV01. The sequence goes on from JANMNK010000202.1 coordinate 2,101, forward strand.
CGCAATTAACGGAACCGTTGTTGGACTGACAGCTTTTGCCAACGATGGCGATGCGACTAATAAAACGGTCACATACGGTTTAGACAACAACGCAGGTGGTCGATTTGCGATCGATGCGACGAAAGGAGTGGTAACGGTTCGGAATGGTACTCTATTGGATCGTGAGACGGCTGCTTCCTATAACATTGTCGTCCGAGCGACAAGTTTAGATGGCTCTGCTTCGACCCAATCCTTTACGATCAACTTGATAGACGTAGACGAGTTCGACATCTCGCCAATTGGCGATACAAATCCTGCTCTCAATTCAGTCGATGAAAATGCGTTGAACGGTACCTTGGTTGGGATTACAGCCTTTGCAAGCGACGGTGACGCGACGAACAACACGATCGCCTATTCACTGGATAATAGCGATGGTGGGCGATTTGCAATTGATGGAGCGACCGGCGTTGTAACTGTTGCCGATGGTAGTTCATTGGATCGTGAAAGTTCGGTTTCGCATAACATTGTGGTTCGGGTGACGATTGCCGATGGATCTACGGTTACTCAAGGCTTTACGATCAGCGTCACCGACGTCAATGAATTACCCGTGATTGCCAACCAAAGTTTTTCCACTCCGGAAAACTCTGTTAATGGTACGGTCGTGGGAACCGTCATCTCTTCCGATCCCGACCTGGGCGCGAATGGCACGCTGAATTATGCAATCACAGGTGGCACGGGATCGACAGCCTTTGCGATCAATGCAGCGACCGGACAGATTACGGTAGCCGATGCAAGCCAACTGAATTTTGAAGCCACGCCATCCCTTACATTGCTCGTGACTGTCGCTGATGGCGGCGCGCCAAGTTTGAGTGCGACGGCAACGATCACGATCAATCTGACCAACGTCAATGAATCGCCAACGGACCTCTTGCCCAATTCGTTTTCAATCAACGAACTTATTAATACGACTGGCGGACGCAGTCTTGGTGCATTGACGATAAGCGACCCGGATGTTGGCGATACGTTTACTTTGACCATCCAGCCTGGCGGCGATGCGAGCAAATTCTCGATTGGCGGGGTCGGTAATAGAGAATTGATCCTCAACGACGGAATTTTGGACTTTGAAACCAAGAGCATTTACACCGTTACAGTGCGCGTGCGAGACGCTGGCGGACTTACCTATGATGAAACGCTCGTTGTCAACGTCAATAACTTAAACGACTTGCCGTCAATCACTTCGGATGGTGGTGGACTATCTGCTACCAAGACTATCGCTGAAAATTCGACTGCTGTAACAACCGTTACGGCCAGCGATGTAGACTTGCCGGCTCAAACGCTTGTCTATTCGATCGCGGGTGGAGCGGACTCAGGCAAGTTTTCAATCGACGGCACGACAGGTGCGTTGAGTTTCGCGACCGCTCCTAATTTTGAAGCGCGAACGGATGCGAATCTAGACAACGTTTACGAAGTCATCGTCCAGGTAAGTGACGGAGCGGGCGGAATCGATTCGCAGACCATCTCGGTCACAGTCACCGATATCGACGAATTCGACATCAGCCCGGTTCTGGACTCGAATATCGCAGTGAACGGCGTCAACGAGAACGCGAGCAACGGAACAGTCGTTGGTGTAACGGCTCTAGCCAGCGACGCGGATGGATCAAACAATACCATCACGTACAGCTTGACCGACAATGTTGGCGGCAGGTTTGCCATCGATGCCAGTACGGGCGTCGTAACGGTCGCCGACGGCAGTTTGTTGGATCGCGAAACATCCGCTTCGCATAATATTACCGTCCAAGCAACCAGCAGCGACGGATCGGTATCGACGAATATATTTACAATCACGGTTAATGATGTCGACGAATTCAACGTCAGTCCTATCTCGGACGTCAATGCCGCGATCAATTCGGTCAATGAAAATGCAGCCAACGGAACAGTCGTTGGTATCACCGCGTTTGCAAACGACGCCGATGCGACGAACAATACAATCACATACACCGTGACGAATAGCGCGGGCGGCAGGTTTGCAATCAACGCAAGCTCCGGAGTCGTAACGGTCGCGAACTCCACTTTGCTTGATCGTGAAAATGATGCATCGCACAATATCGTCGTACGAGCAACCAGCAGCGATGGCTCGTTTTCATCGCGCGTATTTTTCATCACTGTCGGCGATCTGGACGAATTTGATGTGGGACCGATTATCGATTCCAATGCGGCGGTGAACAGCGTCGACGAAAACGCTGCAAACGGGACCGTGGTCGCAGTCACAGCATTGGCGACCGATGGCGATGCGACGAATAACACGATCACCTACAGTTTGGACGATGATGCCAGTGGTCGATTTGCGGTGGACGCACTCAGCGGAGTAATCACGGTTCTCGATGGTAGTTTGTTGGATCGTGAGATTTCAGCGTCGCATGACATTCTCGTCCGCGCGACGAGCAGCGATGGGTCGTTCTCCCTTGGTTTGTTCACAATTGCTGTGAATGATTTCGATGAGTTCGACGTTGGTCCAATCAGCGATGTCGATTTGACTTTGAATAATGTCAACGAAAACGCAGTCAATGGAACTGTCGTCGGGATTACAGCATTAGCTGTTGATAACGATGCGACGACGAATGCGATCTCGTATAGCTTGGATGACAATGCTGGTGGCCGATTTGCGATCGACGCGACGAGTGGCGTCGTAACGGTTGCCGATGGTAGTTTATTGGATCGTGAAGCGGCATCTTCGCATAATATTACCGTTCGTGCGACGAGCGCCGATGGATCGACGGTCCTTCAAAGCTTTACAATCAATATCAACGATGTCAATGAATTCAGCGTTTCCCCAATTTCCGATATCGATGCTTCGGTGAATGCTGTTAGCGAAAATGCAATGAACGGAACCGTTGTTGGACTGACAGCGTTTGCCATCGATAGCGATGCGACCATCAGCGCGTTCACGTACAGTTTGGACGACAACGCCGGTGGTCGATTTGCGATCGACGGCACAACGGGAATCGTTACGGTCTTGGATGGCACTCTTTTGGATCGGGAGACGGCTGCTTCCCATGGCATTGTGGTCCGAGCGACGAGTACAGATGGTTCCGCCTCGACCCAAGCGTTCACGATCAACTTGATCGACGTAGACGAGTTCGACATCTCGCCGATAAGCGACACCAATCCTGCTCTCAATTCAGTCAATGAAAACGCGTCGAACGGAACTGTGGTTGGCATTACAGCTTTTGCAAGCGACGGCGACGCGACGAATAGCACGATCAC
>JANMNK010000474.1:0-3836 GCA_031373875.1 Pirellulaceae bacterium
CTTGGATTCTTCCTTGTGATTGATGCAAAAGATGATTATCGAGCAGTATTCTCTCTCGCCGAATTACACCACTTGTTTTCGGATCGTCGCGTGTATTTAGCCGACTCACGCAATGGGCAGCCTTTGTATGAAAAGCACGGACCATTTCAACTCATCGCTCCCGATGAAAAACGCGTATCGCGATGGGTACGAATGGTTACCTCTATTTGGGTAATGGACAGTAAGTCTGTAAGTGAGCTAGAGAAATAAGAACCATGTGGCAATATAGAACTATTGGAACGACTCGATTGTCACGGTTGATGCGATTCGCAATCCTCGCTTCAATATTGCTCTCCAGTTGTTCACGGAGTTCGCCACCGAGTGAGCCCGCAAGTTCGACTAATGTTAAAACTGAGCCCTCCAGACTTCCGCAGTCACTGACCATTTCAGCCGCTGCAAGCACGAAGGAGTTGATGACTTCTTTGATAGAAGAATTCAGAAAGACTTTTGACTGCGAGACAAAACTAAACTTTGGTGCATCTAGCACGCTCGCGAATCAGATAGTTGCCGGAGCTCCTGTTGACTTGTTTCTGTCTGCAAACGAACAGTGGGCCGACGAAGTTGAAAAGGCAGGGATCGCAGCAAGTAAAATGCATCTCTTTACCAATCGATTGGTTCTCGTCGTACCAGAATCAAACACGGCGGCGGTCGAAACACCTGAGGATCTACTCAAGACTACCGTGTCTAAGGTAGCGCTGGCAGGTGAAAACGTACCAGCCGGGATTTACGCTGGGCAAGCACTTTCCAAACTTCGTCTTTTAGACCAGCTGGTAAACGAGAATAAGATTGTACGCGGTCAAGATGTTCGTACCTCGCTCAGTTTTGTCGAGCGAGGTGAGGCAGATGCAGGGATTGTCTATTCAACAGATATTTCGGCAGCTTCCGGAATCAAGATTGTCCATGAGTTTGATTCTTCGTTGCACGACCCCATTGTCTATGTGCTTGTACGACTCAAGGAGTCTAATGCAAAAGAGGCAGCAGCAAAGTTCTGCGAGTTCATGCAATCGCCAGCGGCATGCAATATTTGCACCCGGCTAGGTTTCACTCAACTCGATCGAAGCAGCCAGAGTACGAATTAACGATTTCATTGGACCTTTGCGTATGTTAAGTGCCCAAGAATGGCAAGCGATTCGACTGACTCTAATTGTCGCAACTTTTGCGGTCGCGATTGCCTTGCCGATTGCGATCGCCCTTGCATGGTCTTTGGCGAAGGCTCGCATCCCAGGAAAGCCATTTATTGAAGTGTTAGTGAATTTGCCTCTGGTATTGCCGCCTGTTGTTACAGGCTATTTGCTGATGGTAACGCTGGGTAGAAAGGGATTCCTTGGAGGCGCTTTAGAATCGGTGCTAGGAATTCGTTTCATATTCGACTGGAAAGGAGCTGTTGTCGCATCAGCAATCGTGAGTTTTCCGCTGTTGGTGCGTCCTATAAGGCAATCATTTGAGCAAGTGGACGATCGGCTATTGCAAGCGGCCAGAACGCTTGGTGCGGGCCGTCTCGATACATTTCTTTCAGTTGCATTGCCACTCGCTTTTCCGGGGATCTATTCTGGTTGCATTCTCGCGTTTGCTCGAGGTATGGGAGAGTTTGGTGCAACCATCATGATTGCGGGCAACATTCCTGGCGAAACACAGACCATCTCCTTGATGGTGTACTCGCTGCTAGATTCGCCGGGCGGCGTTCGATTGTCGCTCCCACTGGTCGTCGCTTCCATTGTTCTGGCAACTTTGGCCTTATTCCTAGGGGAAAAAATGGATCGGATGCAGCAAAAGCGAGTCAAAGGAAATTCCAACTAGCCAATGACTATTCTTGAGGTCGCCTGTGACTTTCGATACGAAGCAGGTTTTTCTATTCGCGTGGGCTTCACTGCGACCGAATTAGTAACGGGGCTCGTCGGGCCATCGGGAATGGGGAAAACCACGATCCTGAATCTAATTGCGGGTCTATTTAAACCGACGTCGGGTGCAATTCAACTATCCAATCAAGTGCTGTTTGATTCGAAGAAGGGCATCAACGTTACGCCAGATCAGCGTAGCATCGGATACGTTTTTCAAGACTACCAACTCTTTCCACATCTGTCTGTAGAACAGAATCTTCGATTCGGGGAACGAAGAACTCGTAGCAAAGGAGTTTCTTTCACGAAAGTTACCAAAGTCCTGCGACTGCATGAACTATTAACACGCATGCCGAGCTCGCTTAGCGGAGGCCAAAAGCAACGAGTTGCGCTTGGACGTGCGATACTTTTCTCACCCAATCTTCTTCTGCTTGACGAGCCGCTATCATCCGTCGACGAAGAACACCGTAAGGAACTGATTGGCTTTCTGGGCGAAGTAATAGAAGAGTTTTCAATTCCGGCACTCGTCGTAAGTCACGATGCCAGCTTCATCGACGGAATGGCGACGTCCGTTGTAACCATCGATGAAGATTGGATCCTGTAATGACGTGCTATGACAACGAAGGTTCAACTAAAGTACTCGGGAAATTTGACTTTCCATTCGATTTGAAAATTCGACTCCGCATGAAAGTCACGCATTTGCCAATCGATGTGCAATGAAAAGTCCAACTTCATGCGGTAAATTGGAATCTAAATTGTAAGCATGCGTTTGGGCGAGGAACGCCGCTAGCAAAGCATTATCTTTTCGACTATGCCATTCCCCTCGAATCCAACCCACTCGCGACATGAGTCCCAAAGCCGATAGCTCAGGAATCACGACCTACTCCGCCCCTTCGCAATCAAGTTTTAACAGGTCAACTTCTGAAACACTCCACTCGTTGATCTGTTTCCACAGCTGCTCGACGGTGAGTGCCGAAACTTCGATTCCGAAATCCCTGTAGCGTGGCTGGAGCGACTCCCACACATCCGGTACATATTCGGCAACGCGACTATGCGAGATGGGAGACGCTAGCAGGCATTTGCCGGATTTTTTTGTAATCGCGGCATTAATCAATAAGAGTTGCGAAATGGGGACATGCTGCGTGTTCCGTTTGAGCAATGCAAAACTTTCGGGATGCGGTTCCACAGAAACGATTTTCGCGTTTGGCCAGAAATGATGGCACATAACGGTGAAACTTCCGACGTGCGCGCCGATGTCCAAGATTGTGCGAACGTTGTGCTGACGAAGAGCGTTGATTTGATACTCGTCTTGAAACACAGCATTAGCGAACTGAGCACTTGCCGGTTCGATATAAAAATCGCGGCCAAAGACTTGGTAACAAGCTGCATGTTGGATGGCACGACCGCATGTAAACTACAATCGTACACTGACAGCTACATCGTCAGGCCAATTCTCGCGGGTTATACCCTCAGCAGCCGCATCGACTCGAAACGTGCAAATCCAAACCGGGCTCCAGGTTATGAGCCACGCCGCTTAACACGATGCTATTTCTTGACGTCCACGTTCTTTTTGCATTCGGAACAAAGATCCTCGACAACGTATTTATAGGCCGGGACCTTTTTAGTTACGACGCGTTTCATGAGCTTCTTCTTGGTATGCATCGATGCGCCTCCTGGAAGCCAGCTTGTCCAAACAAACGTTTTAGGTTTCGCGCTGACTTTCGCATCGAGCTTATCTTCGCACGAACATTTCAATTGATTACAGTGTTCGCATTTCAAAGTACTCGGGTTTGGTAAGCAGAACTCTTCGCACTCACATCCCCAACAGGTGACTTCGATTTTCTTATCCTCGCAGACGAGATGGCAGACTTTGGTACAAGGTGCCTTCGAGTTGCAATGGGCACAAGCAGTAAATTCTTGTGTAAAAGCCATACTAGGAACTTGACTGGCGATCAGAATTCC
>JANMNK010000480.1:0-8415 GCA_031373875.1 Pirellulaceae bacterium
GTCGTTAGCCGACTCAGTTTGCTGGAAGAAGACCCCAAACGATTTGGTGATACGGTTCAAGAAGTTCAACATGTCTTGGCCGAGTCGGTTGCGCTGTGCGTGTCGTTATGCGATGCGTTAGGGATGATCGGCGATCAAGCAGCAGTCGGCAAACTGAATCAAGCTCTTGAACTAACGCATCGCCGCGTACAAGCCGAGGCGGCGGCGGCGCTGGCACGGATGGGTGACAAGGCGGGGCATCAACGGTTATTGGAATTGGTAACCGAGCCCGTCACGCGATTAAGAGTCTTGGCTTATGCCGAAGAGCTGAACGTCATGAATGAGATCGACGAACAATTCACAACACCTCAAGCTCGCGGCGAAGCGGAATTGGCTCTCTGGCTCAGCCAACCACAGCAGATGGGAATTCCGCCTTCGCAGATGGAGTTTGTGGACGAACGCGTCATGTTTTGGCCCGGTTACGAAGAACCGCAAACTTGTTTTCTCTATCGATACACCTACAAGTTTCCAGCCGGTGAGCTGAGTAACATCGGGATCTCTGGGCCATTGGTTCATGCCGTATCGGCTGACTTGGCCGATTTACCTGCCGATGACATCTACGCGATTTTTGCAGGATGGCATGCTGAGCATCCGGATATCTACGAAGTCGAAGCGGCGTACTTTAACCGACCCCAACAAGTCGAAGCAAAAAAATTGGCTCGTCATCTTGAGGAAGAAGGTCACGAGTCCGTCGAGCCGTTGTTTCTCGGTTTCTTCATCGGCGAACGCGCCTTGGTTGCCCGCACCGAGCTAAACCAAACCCTCGGCATCGCAGTCACCGATGGACTAGAAATCGTCTGGCACCCCACCGCCGGCCGCTCCCGTCCCCTAGGCCCAATTGAAGTCTACTGCCTCTACAAAGGCCGAAAAATTCTCCGCACGTTTAATGTGTAGTAGAGTTCGGGTCGACTATTTGGCTGCTTCGAGTTTTTTTAACCTCTCCAAGCGGTTGACGAAGCGGCGATACGCTGCGAGTTGATATTGATAGTGGATAGCGGTTCCAATTAGGTCGTAGACTCTATCGTGTCCGTAGTGCGCGCGGCCCATTTTTTCGATGGCCCGCTTGTGCTCTAGTTCGATGTTCCAATCTGTCTGATTTGGAATTTGCTTTGAAGCCACATCCAGTGCGATTCCCAAGGCCTGAGAGATTCGACGTTTATGCGATTCTTTGGCCCAGTACGTCATAAATCGATCCAAGAAGTTTGCTGATATATACTGCTGACGGTCCACCCCAAGCAATAAACAGGTTTCCTCTCGGATTGCTTCATAATGACCATCCGCAAGCAACCGCATAGCCGAAGCCCTCATCGTCAAGTGTTCAGTTGGGTTCAACGGCTCTCGATACAGGGCAAGTAGTGGATCGATGCCGATCTTCACTAACTCGTCATCCGACAGATAATCCAAGAGGTAGAGACCGGGATTATCTGATGGATCCAAGTAGGCCATGGTAGAGCTCTGGTTTTGATCAAGGGCAGGTTCCGCTAATTTTAAGGCCGCATCAGCCGTGGCTTTGTCGTCTAAGACGGCGGCAAGAATAGCTATTTTTACACAACTTTGTTTTATCTGGCTTATGAGCCAACTAAGTTCCTGTTGTTGGCGAAGTCCGACGGTCGAATAGGACCAGCAATTGTCCCAGCCCGCAGGGAGCGCGGAAAGCTGGGCTACTAGCTCGCGTCCTCCCACCAAAAATCCGTCGACGCGTTCAGGATACTCCATGCGAAACTTATCAAGATCCCGCCATCGATCCGAACCTGTCAAGTTGTATCGAGCAGAAAGACTCGCGTTTTGGATTTGAATCGCGAAGAGTTTTTCCGAGTCATCGCGCGACAACGTTGGCGAAGCCTGCCGTGCTAGGCGAAGATCGGTAGCGACGTTGTCATCGATTGTCCGGCCTGCCTGGTCCAGATCAAATCCCTGCCAAGGTACCGACGGAGTTTCAAGAACCCCAATTCCGCTCAGGAGCCATATACCGATGAAAGACAAGCTGACCCAGCCCATCAATACCCTCGCAAACTGAGGACGATGTTGAATGATCCATCGCCGCGAAATGTAAAAATGCCCGAGGACGATGGAAATCGCGAAAGCAAACAAGGACGCGCGAAATAGCCAGTCGATCTCGCGCGGACTAAAGCGGTGCATATTCAAGAAGATTTGTAAGAAACCGGTGTAACAAATGGCCGAAATTAGAACGAGAACGCTTACCGCGACGGCTATGGTTAGACTGGGAATACACAGTATGACTATCTGTCCCAAACCAAAGCCCGCCAATGATGTCAACAACGGCCCTAAGGAGGGGCTGATGTCGGCTGGCAACGCATAATTGCTTGGATCATTTGGACCGATGGTTGGCGCGACCGAAAAACGTATCGCTTCAAACGTACCGCCGATGAGAATGCAAATCATTAACGGCGGCAAAATGTGGCTCCAAAAGATGCTCTTCGGTGAGATTCCTCGGTCGGCCAAGAATCGATACTGCTGCCGGCTTTGCTCGCCTTGAAAGGCACTCAACCCCAGCAGAGTCCCAGAAATACCGCACATCATCAGCAAGCCTTCGAACGAATTCAATAACCAAACGCCGTAGAACCCTCTCCGATATATCAAAAGAACGAACGGCAAAACAACTGCTGCAATTCTCAGCCCCATCTGGCTTCTCGCGGCCTGCCAAACTAATGCGACCCAAAGATTCGGCGTGGATTGCAGGTCGTAACCCCATCCCTGAACTAATGATTTAGTAGCAGAGGCTGGCCAAAACCTGGCAAGCGGCATTACCAATGTAGAAAATTGACCTTGGTACCAACGCCAGCGATAGACAAACGACAACACGATTAATTCAATCACGACCGCCGTCGAGTGAATAAGTGTAATAACGGCCATTGCGTAAGTTGAACCCGCCGATGGATCGTAGAATTTCCCTACTAGAAACGTGAGTTCACCGAATATGACGACCGAAAAAAAGATCCCAACCAGCATGGATGCGATTAAGTTTCTGCCAAGTAATACAGCCATTGAAATCACCGACAAACCATGAATTGCGAAAAAAAGAAGCTCCGCGTTTTGCGATTTGACGATTCCTATTTTCTCCATGACGATTTCATTACCAACGGCCCACTCGATAGCTGCAACGAGGGCGAGTAACCCAACCGCCAAAAGGGAAGTCAGAGTTAGTTTGATAACGAGGGATGGAAACCAAGGTATAGGCACGGAGCTGGACCATTGCCAAAATCCGCTCGACCGTTCTTGGCCGATCAATACTCCAATACCAGTGAGGATGGCAAACCAAGGAAGCACAAGCGCAACATAATTTCGCATCTCGATCGTGCTTGTACCGCTCAATTCGATCCAGTAATTAATACCCAACACGAACAACGCAAAACAAGTGAGCGCCAAAATTAACGGCAACACCTGTCTTGCCTCTTTCCAGATCAAATGGAACCAGAGCGTATTCGTATTCATGATCGGCAACAATCGATTTGAAGAAAACGAGCAAAGTGGTAGTACGAAAGATCAAACAGCTACTGGTTCGATACTGCCCGGCGATGAACAAGTCGCTAACAACTGAGGCGACAACTCCAACGATTCGTTGCCACGTGTGAAAGCTACAAAGAGGTCTTCTAAGCTTGGGCGCATGGTTCCGACGTCGAAAATATTGCTATCGCGCAGAAGCTCCGCTTCGAGCGACGGGCTCCATCCAGCAATAATTAGTCGCCAGCTTCGGCCGCTTTGGGTTTGGTACAAAATGTGGTCGGCGGCAAGGACGTTCGGGAGAGGCAGAACGGTATCGTGCTGAGAAAATGTCAATACGGTCAGCGCTGTCTTAATCTGGTCAAGCGGTGCCACGACTCTTAGTTTGCCTTCGTGCAGGAAACCAACCCAATCCGCGACTCGTTCGACTTCGTGGATTTGATGACTGCTCAAAAACACGGTTTGGCCAGACGCCGCCCGGTCGATCATGCTTTCCAAAAATTGGCGGCGGACAAGCGGATCTAAACCCGAGGTCGGCTCGTCGAGAATGAGCAATGCTGGCTCGGAAGCCATCGCCAAAGCCAGCGCGACCTTGGATCTCATGCCTTTGGAAAGATCCCGGATCTTGGTCTGTGAGGGCAGTTCAAACTCTTGTGCGAGTTGTTGGAATCGTTCCAAGAATCCTTTGGGATAAAAGCCTGATGCGAACCAGCCAATTTCAGAAACCTTCATCCACTCGTACATGGCAGGCGCGTCCGAGACGTAACCGATCTGCCTCCGAATTTCGAGCGGTTTTTTTGCAGCGTCGAGACCGAGGACTTCGATCGTCCCTCGATCCAATCGATGGTAACCCAGCATGGATCGAATCAAAGTCGATTTGCCCGCGCCGTTCTCGCCCAGCAATGCAAAGACCACGCCTTGCGGGACATCGAACGACACTTGATCAAGAACCGTTTTGCGGCCAAAACGCTTCGAAACGTCTTTCACACAAATCGCAGGTTGCATCAGCTTGGCTCCTTGTTTTTTGTTGCTTGTTCGATCGCTTTGTCGAACATTTCGCGTAACTGATCGGGCTCGAGACCGCTGCGAATGGCTTCGGAAACGACGCCCGCCAACCGGTCACGTAAGAGGATTTGACGATCGCCAATACAGCGTCGTTTGGCCCCGGCACACACCGCCATTCCACGGCCTCGCAATGTCTCCAAAACATTTTCGTTTTGGAGCTCCATGTAAGCGCGTTGGACCGTGTTGGGATTGAGCGCCAATTGTTTGGCCAAGTCGCGAACGCTGGGCACGATCTGGCCAGCGACCAGCGATCCCTCGGCTACCGAGAATTTAATCTGCCGAACGATCTGCTCGTAAATCGAAATACCGTTATCTACATCGATCCGAAACTGCATGGCGGCTCACCTCGTTAAGTGTACTAGTGAAATAGTACACAAGTGCGGATGGCTGTCAAGCGATTTTTTGCAGAATTCTTTTGCTCCCGATTTCCTGCTTTCGTCGCTGCCTCTAACGAATCGATGCCGGAGAAGCTTGCACGCTTACAAAAAAGAGAATGCAACAGGCAGTGATGGCGGCAGATGCACCCCAGAGGAACGCAGCTAACGGGCCGTATGCTTGATAGAGCAAGCCGAAAATTAAACTTGACGGGAGATTGGCCAAGCCCATCATCGTATGGAACCAACCGAACGCCGAGCCCGCTTTTCCATCCTTGGCAAATTGAGCGACTAGCTTTTTCTCCGCAGGTTCGGTCAATGCAAAGAACACAGCATACAAACCAAAGAGTGCCCAAATGTGCCACGACTGGTTGGCAACTCCAAACGCCGCATACGTCACACCATACAACAACCAACCCATCAAGATCAAACGTTTCGGAGAAAATCGATCCGCCAATCCGCCGAACAATCGATTGCCAGCGCTTTTCGTCAGTTGATGAAACGACCATAGGACCGGCAGCCAAACAGTTGCGACGCCGACTTCGCTAGCCCGAACCAACAGGAACGCATCGCTCGAATTGGCCAACGTAAAAATCAAGATCGCGAACAGGAACAGCGGGAAGCCCTTCTTCGAGTTTGTTTGTGTTTCGGCTGTCTTCTTTGTTTCTGAACTTTGTTGAAACTCCGTTACCGGCGGTAAGACATCAGAATCAAGAGATGGCTTAGGTGATCGGGCCGTTTCCTTGAGTCCCCAAATCTGTAAACCCAAGACCGCAATTCCCGGTATTAGGGTCAAGAACATGAGCGACCGAACTTGATCGACATAGAACCACAAGAACGCAGCAGCTAGTAATGGCCCGATGGCAGCACCGAGATGATCCATCGCCCGATGGTATCCAAACGCCGCGCCTCGTTGACTTTCGTGGGTCGATTCGGCAATCATCGCATCGCGTGGGGCCGTGCGAAGTCCTTTTCCGACCCGGTCGACCAATCGCAATCCGAAAACATGGCTGACATGGGTGGCAAAACCGATCAGTGGTCGCGATAAAGCAGCCAGGGCGTACCCGACGATGATAAACCATTTGCGTTTGCCAGATCGATCTGACCATTTCCCCGCAAACAGCTTGAGCAAACTAGCCAGCGAATCGGCCGTGCCTTCTAGTAAGCCGAGAATCGCTTGACCGCCACCCAGGCTCAGCAGGAATTTTGGTAGCAGCGGATAGACAGCTTCGCTCGCAATATCGTTGAGCAAACTCGCCCAGCCAAGCAATCGCACATTCGCCGGCAATTTTTTCTTTGGCAAAGGCACATCCAATTCGCTCGTTTTTGATGGCATGTTTTGTTTTTCATTCAAGCAAAACTGTCTTGAGTCATGCCTCACTGTAATGAAGAACCGTGAACGATATCAGGCGAGGCTTGGTCCAGATCCTAAGCAAAGCTGAAAGGAATTTGCCTTTTTCGCCGGGACTTCCCAATAATTGCAGATGACCGACAGAATATACTCTTTGGAGTTCCGTTTCCGATCGATTTTAGGATTGAGCAGCCGCTATGAAGTCGCCGTTGTTATTTCGCATCGCAATTTGTTTGACGATCTTGGCACTATTACGCAGTTCGGCTGTCGCGCAATTAGATAAGCCAAAGCCCAGCGACTCCGACTCGCTAGCCACCAATAACTCTGCAACGAAGTTCATTCGCATCACGAAAGAAAACGATCAACCGAAATCCTTAGACACGGCCGTAACGACTTATCGAGCCGAATCTGCCGAGGGTGTAACGGTCGATCTCATCGGTGCCGTTCACGTCGGCGAACGCTCGTACTACCACAAATTGAACAAACAGTTTGAACAGTACGATGTGCTGTTGTACGAGCTTGTCGCGCCAGAAGGTACCGTCATTCCCCGAGGAGGTCATCGTGAAGGGACGAATCCCGTTGCTTTTTTGCAAGATTCGATGAAGACTTTCTTAGGGCTTGAATCCCAGCTTGAGCTAGTCGATTACACCAAAGCTAATCTTGTTCGAGCGGATATGACGCCCGAGCAGATTGGCGACAAGATGGAGCAGCGAGGCGACACAGCCTTGACCGTGGCTTTGTCCGCATTTGCCGATATCCTGCGCGAGCAGAATATGGCTGCGAAACGATTGGAAGGGATCGAAAATCCATTGGAGGATCTTGGAATATTCGATTTGCTCGAAGACCCTGTGAAAGCCAAGCAAGTACTGGCCTGGCAGTTCACGGAATCTGGCATGCTCGATCAGGGGCTTGGAAAGACGTTAAATCAGATGCTGGTTGTCGATCGCAATGCCGAAGCCTTGAAGCAGCTTCAAAAACAAATCGCCGCCGGCAAGAAAAAGATCGGCATCTTCTACGGTGCGGCGCACTTACCGGACTTTGAACAACACCTCGTGTCGGACTTTGGCCTAAAGAAATCCGATCAATCCTGGCTAGTCGCGTGGGACCTCACCCGCAGCAGCCGCAAACCAACTCCCAACCCCCTGAAGCTCCTAGAAAGCTTCCTAAATCCAAAAGAGTAGTTCCCGCTTGCCGAGCGGGAACATCCGAAGCGAGCCGCTTTCGATTAATCAATTTACTTTCCAACGGCAACCCATAGTCCCCAGCCCCACCACCTGCAGCGTGCATTTGCAGTCTAACCAAAAGTGCATGTAGTGGCTGCGAGTTTATCCCAAGTAGTTCCCGCTTGCCGAGCGGGAACCGCCGAAGCGAACCCTTTTCGATCAATCAATTTACTTTCCAATGACAACGCATAGTCCACAAACCTAAACACGGCGTTTCATACTCGCGCTAAACAATAGAACCCGTATTCGCATTTGTGCGTGCACCTGCTGCACATGAATACTTCCCTTCGAGTTCCCGCTCGGCAAGCGGGAACTACTTGGTTTTTCATAAGGGCATTTACTTGGTGCCAAGGCGATAGGGCCAGCTTTGATAATCTGCGGTTAAGTAGGCTTTGACGGGGTTGTTGCGGATATAGTTGACAATGCGGTCATCTTGTTCATCGGAACGCGACCAATGGTCAAACCATTCATCCTGCCAAAACCGGTCTGTTTTTCCGTGGAGGATTTTCAAAGCTTGATGACCGGTCCATCGCTTAAATTCCTCCAGAGTCGACTTCAGCCCCTGACGTCCCACACTGCAGAAAATGTGCAAGTGCGAAGGCATGATCGTATATTCATAAACTTCCCATTCAAAGCGCGACCGACGAAAGTCAACAGCTTCCATTACCAATTCCGCAACCGATGGAATACTCAACCATTTCGTATTTGGCTGCACGTCCAGCCAGCGTTCCATGTTGGCAAAGATTTGTCGGTGAATTTTCAGCCAAGCAGGTGAATCATGCGAAACGATATTGTTAAGCATGTCTGCGGTAGATTTGATCTGCGATTGGCCTTCGGGAGGAATCGCACCCGCCAAGTGGATCGTAATAAAGTAACGACCATCTTCCACTTCCCAATGTGG
>JANMNK010000511.1:0-8717 GCA_031373875.1 Pirellulaceae bacterium
AATGGCAGGCGACAAAGACGATATGCGATCGGTGCTCGAAACGGCTATTGATGCTAGGCAATGGGAAATAGTGCGATTGTTGTTAGATCAGGGGCAGAAGTTTCTTCCCGAGCAGTATAGCGCGTACGACCTTGCTCAACTTGATGACTCAGAACTTTTGTGGCGATTATTGAGCTCAATAGACGGTTTCGATTTCGCAAGTGATCTCGCGACTTCGCTACTTGCTAGCGCAATACGCCGCGCCGATGCTACGACCATTGAACGACTCACTGCTAGAGGGGCGAAACTCGACATCTACAGTGCCTGTGAACTGGGACGAACAGATAATGTCCGGAGGTTGATAGAATCCGATGTGAGACTTGTTGATGCTGTCCAATCAAAGCACCCGCGTGCATCCGCTCTTGAGTTGGCGGTTCAAGGAGGACACATCGACGTTGTTCGTTTGTTGATCGATCATGGCGCAAAACCACAAGAAGAGAGATATCTCGTTCATCAAGCTGCGATGTATGGTCATCTCGAAATCCTCAAGTTTTTAGCGAGAAACGAATCGTTAAAAGAGATCAACGATAACGGAGAGACGCTGCTACACTCGGCCGCCGCTGGCCTTCAGCCTGAAATTGTCCAGTATTTGATTGAGCAAGGACTCGACGTGAATGCACGGGATTTTGACCGAGCGACTCCACTTTGCACGCTTGGCGACATTACTTGGAGTTTTTTAGATGTTAATGAAGACGAGCTCCAGCGAGCGGCGGAAACGGCGAAACGGTTGCTTGACGCTGGTGCGGACGTCAATGCTATGGACCGCTTTGAATTAACGCCACTACATCGTGCCGCTAGTCGTGGGTTTGACGATGTCGCTCGTCAGCTTTTAACGCGGGGTGCCGACGTGAATCGACGAGACGATACTAGTCGAACGCCCTTGAGCAGGGTGAATTCTAGATTCTGGTGGTCACCTGACTCTAAAAGTTCTGGAGCCGTGGAAAAAGTACTACTCGATTTCGGAGGAGTTAGATAAGCGTTAAGAGCATGAGGGTTGGTTTTGAGTTCTTGCTCGACGGGCACACGCGACTTCTTTGTCGATGCAGTGGATTGGGAAAATGTGTTTGCCAAAAAAACAACCTCCAATAATCTTGGAGGTTGTTCGATTGAATTGAGCTCAAGTTCGAATTAGGAATCTACTCACGAATTGGCGTAACGAGCGTTTCGTTTCTCGTAAAGTCAATTCCTTTGTCGTCCTTGGGGGCACCTACAAGTGCAAAGTTGAATCCGTCTTGGCTGGTCGCCGTTAAACGTGCTACCATCAACCCGTCTGTTCCATCGTTGAGCGTTAACGCATCGCCCGCCAAGGCATACGTACCGGTGATGGTTTGTTTTTCTTGATCGGTACCAGCGATCCAAGTGAAATTACCTGTGTCATCGAGCGTCAATTCAAACGGTTGATTTTCGCGTGTACCTTGCCATGTGCCAACCAAATCCAGTGCGACGTCGGGGGCTCGAACCTCTTCGACATCAGCATTTGGAATCGGTGGTGGAATTTCTTCTTGAGCATCTTCGCCTCGCGACAGACCTTTCAGAAGTTCCTGAGAAACCTTATCGCGAGGTTGCAGTTCGACAACGCGCTGTAGTTTCGCTCTGGCAGCGTCTGGATAGTTGGTTACTAAATAATGATAAGCGAGCACGAATTGCGAAGACGCATCGTCCGATCGCGTGGATGCAAACGATTCGAGTTTTCGCAGTTGAGCTGTATACGTATCCACGTTTGCATATAAACCAGCCATGGTTTCCCAGTTCCAGCCGGGTGCTACGGACAGCAACGAATTCAAAGTTGCGGCCGCATCGCCATAGTTGCCAACGGCGAACAGCGCAAGTGCTCGCATTTCATGCGCGACCGTATCCGATGGATTCGATTCGATGATCTCGTCCAAAATACTGAGTGCGCTGGTGTAGTCTTGGTTCCGCATTGCGGTCCGAGCGGAGCTGAATTGGTTTTGAATCGTCGTTTCGGAAGTTGAAACAACTGTGTACGAGTTGGATGAATATGTTGGGCTGGTGCTGTACGAAACCAAGTAAATGGGTTGCGTGTAGTTGTATGGATACGTGTGGACATGCGTGCAATACGGGTTGTAGTACGAGCGATAGCCATATCGATAGGCTAAGGAATTGTACAACCAAGGGTTCACGAACCCGAAGCCATTGCCGAAACCGCCGTATCCATTTCCGTATCCGCCATAACCGCTTCCATAACCGCCATACCCGTAATTGGACCCCAGTCCTCCAATGCCATAGAGAAGCCCGTATGGCAAATACCAACTATTGAAACCGCCCCATGTTCCGCGATACCACGATTGATGATAGCGGTTCAAGTTACGATTCCAGTTTTGGGCCTGCCATTGATTCCACTGGGCCTTGTTCATCCTTTGTGCATTGTTGTTGTTTGGGTTGTTGTTTGGGTTTCTGTTTCCATTGCCAGCGTTTCCACGATGGGCATTGCCTAACAGATTCTTGAGTTCTGGCGACTGCTCGCTTAGTGCATTTTTTAGGTTGTCATTAAAGCGAGATGCTGCCTGGTTCTTAAGAACGGTCTGAACCTTGGTAGTGTTCTTTTGACGATCGGGTCGCTTTTCAAGCGGGAGTTTCGTGGTGTTATTGGGTAGGCCATTGTTATCTTTACCCTTGTTCACATTGCCGTCACCCCTGCGGGTGCCTGGTGATGGGTCGATGGGTTGTCCTCCGTTGTTAGGACGGCCAGGGATATTCGTTCCCGATTTGCCGCCAGGCAGGATGTTGCCATTATTCGGATTACGAGTTTTTGGCACATCGTCCAGTATTCGTGGAGGCCTTCCATCGTTGGTTTTTGGGTTAGGCGTACCGCCGCTTCCGGGAAGTTTGGGATCCTTAAAAATGCCGCCGTCTTTGGGTTTGTTATTTGGGTTGTTGCCTTTGTCTGGTTTCGGATTGTTGTCACGGGTGATCGGACCAACTGGATTCTTAGTTCCTTGATTGCCTGTAGGGCCTGCGTTGCGTTCAGGTCGTTTTTGTAAACCGCCAGCCTGTGCGCCGCCACCGCCTTGCAGTACGCCACCGCCCGGAATTGGATTGTTGCCTTTAACAGAACCGCCGCCTTGGATCACTCCTCCTCCGCGAATCGGATTACTTGGTATAACGCCACCACCCTGAGGCTTACCGCCACCTTGGGGCTTGCCGCCACCGCTTTGTGGCTTACCACCACCCTGGGACTTGCCACCACTTTGAATGACGGCACCACTTTGGATGACTCCGCCGCTGCGAATGGGGTTACTTTGAATGACTCCGCCGCTGCGAATGGGGTTAGTTTGAATGACTCCGCCACTGCGAACGGGATTACTTTGAATGACGCCGCCGCTGCGAACCGGATTGCTCTGAATAACTCCGCCTGCTTGGCCTCGACCGCCGCCTTGAATACCGCCGCCGCCGCGAATGGGGCCATTACCTTGCTGGCCCCCGCCATTACCTCTGAATGCGCCGCTATTGCCTTTTCCGCCGCCGCCTTGTCGACCGCGACCTTCGTCCTTAGCCGATACCAGAGGTGTGTAAAATAAAAGTGCGGACAGTGAGCCCGCTAAAGCTAATTTTTTCAGAAACTGGTTCATACCGTCCCCCAAGAGAAAATAAAAATTTGTGAGTGGTCGAATACTTTTAAGAGGATGGTGGAATGCATGGCCTAATTCTACGGATTCCAGTGTGGAAAAGTAGGCTGAAACAATTGCCAGCTAGGTTTATTCACTCTGCATCAACTTGGGAGCGAGCGATTTCTTCCATGAAGACCACAATTGAAAAGGCGAGGTGCAGCCCTTTATCAAAATGATGCCACGCACGAAGCATCTCGTTCAAGGCATATTCGCAGTAGAAATTCTAAAACGAGCAATGTTTAGCTTGCTACGCTCCCCATTTTCCGTTCCCGAGGTTTTCACGGGTCGCACAAAATAGCACGGGTGGGTAGGGATTAGCCGACGAGAGTAAAGAGTTGGCTTTCGGGCCAATAAGTTAGAAGGCGGACAATATTTTGTCCTTAGGACACTTTCGCGATCGCTGAGAATAATCGACCTAGCGTAGTTCGAGCCCCACCGGTGGAGGAACGCTTCGCGACATTCTAGACGCCGCGAGCCGTCGATCGTCTGGTTAAAATCATTTTCACGTTTTGCAAATGAAACCCCGACATGGGGGCATTAAGCAGCGCGTCGAACGCTCGAAGAGTCGTCACAGAGTGCTTCTTCGACACGATGAAGCATCGCGTGTTCGAGCTTCAGTTCAAACATTCGAGCCGCAATCGGAATTTCGGCGACCATGTCGATCTGAGTCGACGAAGCAGTCAATTGCCAATGGATGCGAAATCCATAGGTTGTAAATGACAGACAAAGTACGTCGTCTTGCCAATGAGATTCCGGAAAATGAATTTGATTTGAGTGGCGTGTTGGTAGTTCCGTTGCGAGTTGGCGAAGTCTGGCTTCGGCCTCGAGTTTTCCAAGATGATGAGGCACTTGAGCAACGATTTGCGGCATGGCGAATTCTCCGGTCTTGGCAACTGAGTACCGCTGTTGTGAACTTGAGATCCATCCCAAGAACTTTGGCACTAGTGTTTATCGACACGTGGGAGTTCACAATTTCCTGGAAATTCCGTTTACGTAAACTTTCCCGAAAATTCTTTCGACTCACCAAGAATTCCAACTAAGTTAACCGTCGAACTAAAACAAAGCTCAAGAACGATGCCCAAGCTCGTGTTGTGTGCAATGGCTCATCGAACCACTTGGGTCACCAAAGGCGGCGATAGCAAGAAACTCGCCAGAGATATCGCGGCAGTGACTGCGGTTTCTACGCGAAGGATACGATCGCCGAGATAAAGTGTTTGCCACTGCTGTGATGAGGCTAGTTGCAATTCCGCGTCGTCAAAACCACCTTCGGGACCCACGCCGAGCCAGTATTCCTTTGCGCGGTTCTCCAATGCGGGCCGGGTGCCAGTCAGATCCAAGAGTCGATGCGATATCCATTTTGCCGTGGTTTCGTTTGTTTGGGGCGCGTTGAGGAAATCGGAGAACTCCATAGGCGAATGAACGGTCATGAGTTGATTACGACCGCATTGTTTGCAGGCTTCGATCACAATTCGCTCTACGCGAGCCATTGCGCGATCGTGGACTTCGGCAACTGACCGCGATGTGTGAATGGGTACAAGTTCGTGAACACCCAATTCGACCGCTTTCTCGATCACCGCACGTTGGCGATCGCCTTTGGGCAGGGAAACTCCAAGTACTACTTTTCCTGGCAAACATCGTGGCGCGAATTCGCGGTGCATGACGGTGAAATCCAGGCCTCGTTTAGTAATTTCGGTAACTTGACAGATCGCTTCGTTTCCCTTGCCGTCAAAAATTGCGATATGAGCGTTTTCTTTGACCCGCAGTACTTTAGCGTGAGCCGCTTCTTCGGCGGGTAGTGTGCCCGAGTCTTGAGTTGGAAAGACCGGTAAATAAAACCGAGCGATAGACATGTGGGAAAAACCAATTGCAAGCAAAAACGAATCGTAAAGTTCTTTCCAGAAAGATTATTACAGTCTGACCGGTTGTGTCGATTGTGATAGACGGTCTCTAAAAATCAAGGCGACCAATTTCGCTCTCGGAACAACATAATGACACACTTGAGCCACTGGAACATTAAGAAATCACCTTTTGCATACTCGGGAACGAGAGAGTGGTTCTTCGCGGGCACGACCGTCGAAGAAGCACTTGCTCGCATTGGGTTCTTGATAGGCAATCGTCGACGATTCGGCATTGTGGTTGGTCCGTCGGGTGTTGGGAGGACCACGCTGTTTCGCAATGTCGAATCCTTCATCGCTAAGCACGAAAGAAAATCCGCGACCCGAGTCCATGTGGTGTCTCTGTCGCGGAGTTCGAGTCTCACCAAGAGATTGGTAGAAGCGTGCGGCTGGAACTGCCAAGGACGAAATCGGAATCGGTCTTCGGAGGATTCTCGATTTGAAGTGGAAGATCTATTTGTTGCGATGAAAGCTCAGAACGAGCACTTCACTCTGCTGCTCGATGATATTCATTTGGCAGACGAGCGACTGCAAGACGAAGTTTCATGGCTACTGAGGCTTGATGCGCCGTTGACTTGTATTGCGTCAGTTAGCGATTCTGCATTGGCGAATGTCCAGCCAAGTTTGCTGGATCGATGCGAGTTGCGAATCGATTTGCCGCGTTGGGATTTGGGACAAACGGCGGAATACTTTGAAGCAGCACTCTGGTTCGCGGATGCGGCGGAAGATGTGTTTGATTCGCAATCGGTCATCCGAATTCAGGAACTAAGCGGTGGCGTTCCTCGTCGAATCTCGCAACTTGCAGATTTGTGCCTTGTTGCAGGCGCGGTCCAGCGCGTCGAACAAATCACGTCTGAAATTGTGGAAGAAATTTGCCAAGAATTGCCAGGAATTTCCGCTAACGAACAATCCTTAGGCAGCATTCCTGCGTAGAAAATTGTGAGGAATCTAATCTTTTCAATGCTATTCAGCGATCGACCGCGACTTTTCCGGTTAAGGGACTTGTGTCTTTTCGTCTTTGACCTTTCAATTTGTCGGAATTGCCAATCACCGCAACGCGATTACTTATCCAAAAAGCGGTTTTTTACGTCAAGAATTTGCTTGCCCTTGCCAGTGAGTCAAAATAGATGTAGAGGATGGTTGGTTTTAACAACACTGGGTATCTAACATGATAATGCGTAAACGAAATGCTGATGCCGCCACGGTGTTTAGCTTAGAACAAGCGACAGCCATGTTGCCGCTTTTGCGCCTTATCGTCGCCGACATCAGTTATGGGCATCGCGAATTGACTTCTCGTCGTGCGGATCTTCACAGCTTGATTCGTCGGAAGAAACTTCAGACCGATGAGTTGTACTCGGACGAAGTCGAGGAAACGCGGCAAGACCTAGTGACCGAATCGCACCAGTTAGACGAATACATTGCCGAACTTGAAAATCTCGGCGTCATTCTTCGATCTGCTCAGGACGGGATTGTCAATTTCCCAACTGTGGTTGACGACAAAGGGGCCTTTTTCATTTGGCGCATGGGTGATTCGGATATCACGCATTGGCACTGGCCAAGTGAAGGTTACACAGATCGCAAATTGATCGCTAACTTAGTCGTTCGCCGTTAGTTCTTCAGTGGGTCGTTCTCTTTATCTGCAACGACTTGCCAGTTCCGCATGTTGCTTCAATGAGCTTAAACATCGCCAGCGCGTCGCATCGATTTCTTTATCTTGATGAACTCTGTTTGCGTCACTTCATTGTGCTTAGCAATTCACAAAGCTCGTTTAAGTAATCCGGGACGCTGTCCCATGGGTTTGGTTCTTGTGGATCTTTGGGTGTGTAGCGGTCATTGGTTACATAAATGAGACCAGTGTATTTTGCTGCGAGGCGAACTTGTTCGGCGTCTAGTTTCGTTTGGCCGTAAACCAAGACCGCGCGGGTGTGGCGAGGATAATCGGAATAGCCACCAAAATAATCGCCATGAAGTTTCGCTTCCGTTGGCCATTGGTCGCTTTCGTGAATAACGATTACATCTGCTGCAGGCGACTTGAAATACCGCTCGGGTGTATCGGTGCCCGGATTTGCAATGGTCGGCCAGAACCCTAATTTTTGCGCCGACAAGTTGAGTTGAGATTGGTATTCCGACGATTTCAAATTATCTTCGTAAACCATCTCATCGAAAAAGATTCCTTGTACGCGTGGATAAAACTCTTTCCATTGTTTCATTTGCTGCACCACTTGCGATTGTGTGCGTCGAGCGTAATCTGTGGAAACGTAACCGATCACTGTGCAGCCTGCGCCGACGAGTCGATCAATGGCTTTGGTATAATTCGCATCGATCGCGGTTCCAGGCCCAGAGTCGGGATTGACGATGATCCAAAAGGGAATCGAATGGAAGCGTCGCTTTAGTTCCATGACGCGATTGAATTCGGCATTGGTGTGGATGTTCGCTGGATAAATGTATAAAGGGATTAGCAATCCCGTCGGCTGCGAAGCCATCCATGTTGCAAGTTTGGCTTGTTCAAGCGGGCTTTGTGGCATCGTTTCTTGGGACCAGCCATTCGAAAAGAACAAGAGTGTGATCAAGAATGACGCAATCGCCAATCGCCAACCAAACATTGACTTGAGAATTGCAATGCGATTGTTGGAACTCAAATCCTCAAGCATTAGTCGTCCCTTTGGAAAGAATGTAAAAGGCAACTTGAGAGTCGTTAACGGCGAGCAGTCTTATTGAAAAAATGTTACCACTGCTTCTCAAATTGCTCAAAGATTTTCGGTGACGAATGCGTCTTAGGGGATCACGTACATCTGCATGGAACGGCATCCGTGTGCACCGATTACTAAGGATTGTTCGATGTCAGCGGTTTTTGAGGGGCCCGATACAAAGCAACCGAAGCCTGGTCCGTGTACACGTATCTGGGCGTAGGCTTCGTGCATGTTGTGGACGATGCGATGTCGTCGCAGGACGATGATCAGATGCTGATTGATAAACAAAACAACTCGATGTTTGATCTTGGCATCCGTAATCCAAACAGCGCCATTTTCGGCGACTCCGATATCGCCTTCGAAAATCATAAAGTCGAGGTCTTCGAGCTCGTGTGGGTCAGGAATACTGTCGAGATTCACATTCCCCGTTATTCCGTCGACCAAACTAAGCACCCGTTTGGCTT
>JANMNK010000525.1:0-3441 GCA_031373875.1 Pirellulaceae bacterium
ATTTACGTTGGTCAAGGTCGCAAAACCAAATCAAGACGAACGATTTGACATGCCGACAATCGGTCTGGGGACGGTTGAGCGGCTGTATCGCGCTGGAGGCAAAGCGATCTTGGTCGAAGCGGGGAAAACAATTTTCGTGGAACGAGAAGCCGTCATGTCCTTTATCAATCGCCACAAAATGTCTTTGGTAGCCTGGAGCGAAGCTTCCGTTGCGGCGCGAATCCAAAGTCTGGAATCCGTCGCTCTTAACCGAGCCTCCTAGTTGACTCGGTGACGAATGCAATCACCAAAGTACCGCATTTGCTTGACGGAGCGTTGCCTGAAATCCTAGAATGCTTTCTAGTTCGTGGTGGCAGCGTAGATTCATATCTTCACATTCCGGATGCGTACGAGTTGTTTTGACCGGACTTGGCGAAAACTAAAGGCGGTAGCAGATGCTTCTTCGACGGAGTGGAACCGCAATCGAGATTGAGACACCGAGCAAGGTGAATCTCTTTCTCGAAGTGCTGGGGCGGAGGTCCGATGGTTATCATGATCTGGAAACAATCATGATGGCAACGTCGTTGAGCGACCGGTTAAGGTTCGCTCCGCGCGAGGATTCCCAGATATGCCTTCATCTAACGCAGCCTAATCGTTCGAGTAACGTTTGGTGCGGAATGAGCAAGCCAGGAGAAACGGTTTCCGAGAGCAGCAGTTCTCAAGTGCCATTGCCTTCGAATCCGATACCGACCGATTCCAATAATCTGGTTTGGCGCGCTTTGGATCAGGTTCAGCAAGCGGTTGGAATTCGTCGAGGGATGGATGTTTGGCTTAACAAATTAATCCCAACACAAGCTGGCATGGGTGGTGGCAGTTCCGACGCGGCAGCGGCGATCGTTGCTGGAATGGCGGCTTGGACGGGTCGGTATGAGCCGCAGTTGGCAGGCGAGATTGCGGCAAAACTGGGTAGCGATGTGAACTTTTTCTTGGAAGGTAATTGCGGAAGATCGTGGGGAGCTGTGTGTAAATCGCGTGGAGAAAGCGTTCAGCCCTTTTCAATTCGCTCGCCGATACACTTAGTAATTGGCCAGCCTCCCCAAGGTTGCTCGACTGCTGCCGTTTTTCGCCAGTTAGTGATTCCAGAAAAATTTTTCTCGTTTGAACCAGTTCTTGCAGCATTGACCAGTGGAAATCTGTCACAATTGGGCTCGGTGGTTTTCAATCGACTTGAGCTGGCAGCCCAAACGCAGTCTGTGTGGATTGGAAAGTATCGAGAAGCTTTCGATCAGTTGAGTGCCACTGCGCATCTGTTGACCGGAAGCGGCTCCGCGCGAGTTGGGATTTGTCATTCGGCAAGCCAAGCGATTGCGTTTGCTCGACAAATATCGACTTTGGTTTCAGGTCACGTGTATGTTGCACGAAATTGGAATGCACCATCGATCGAGGTCCAGTTGCGTTCACTGGGTTACCTCTGCAGCACCAGGGAAATGCCTGTGGGCGTAGGGAGATCAGGCTGTGGAAATCACTGAA
This sequence comes from Pirellulaceae bacterium, assembly GCA_031373875.1. Taxonomy (GTDB): domain Bacteria; phylum Planctomycetota; class Planctomycetia; order Pirellulales; family Pirellulaceae; genus JANMGV01. The sequence continues at coordinate 1,510 of JANMNK010000525.1, forward strand.
GTTAGAATCAAATTGATGGACGACTCGGAAGATCGATTGCGGGCGTTTTGTTCAATTACGTTTGACAACTCGTTTGTCGTTCGTGATCTGAAAATAATCGAAGGTTCCAATGGCCCCTTCGTCGCTATGCCCAGTCGCAAACTGACCGCACGCTGCGGACGATGTGGCAGCAAAAACCATTTGCGAAGCCAGTTCTGTAATCAATGTGGTGCCAAGCAGCGTCCGGGGACAGTAATTCACGATGAAGAAAGCCCGAACAAACTTTATGCCGACATCGCACATCCTATCAATCAGATTTGTCGCGACATGATTCAAGTCGCAGTGATTCGCGGTTACGAACAAGAATTACAACGTGCTCAGCAGCCTGGATACGTTTCACGTTACGACGACGATTATAGCGAACCAACCCATCCCGTCGTCGACACTGCTCAACCACCGAAACCGCATTTTGAACTCAAACCCGACTCGCAGTCCGTCACCAAGGAAAAAGGCCGCGACGATTTTGGTGCCGGGCTTCTGGATTCGCAGTAGATAATCGATTGGTATACGGCAGAATGGACGGGGTTCATCGGTTATCATTTCGCGTCGAGGTCGTACATTGATCCCTTTACCGGTCGATGACGTACTCGATCAGTTGCGGACCGCTTACGAAAAGCATTCCGCCATCGTCTTGGAAGCACCGCCTGGCTCAGGCAAAACCACGCGCGTCGCACCATTTTTAATTGACGCGGGCTTGGTACCCTCAGATCAAAGCATCTTCTTACTGCAACCACGGCGAGTTGCGGCTCGATCAACAGCGCAACGCATCGCCGAAGAACGCGGATGGACTTTAGGAGGGCGCGTTGGTTACCAAGTTCGATTCGAACGACGATGGGGAGAAGGTACCCGACTGGTTGTTGCAACCGAAGGTGTATTGCTTCGTCGCATGCAAGACGATCCTTTTCTTGAGGGAATTCATACCGTTGTGCTGGATGAATTCCACGAGAGGTCTCTCGATTCGGAATTGCTGCTCGGATTGCTCAAGCAGCTTCAGAGTTCTTTTCGAAACGACCTCAAAATAATCGTCATGTCCGCGACGTTGGGCTCGGAAGACCTTGTCCAGTACTTGGGCAATGCTCAGCGAATCAGCACCGAAGGGAGAATGTACCCTGTCGAGATCAAGTATCGCCCGCCAAAGATGCGGGAGGCGATAACGGACCATGTCATCGATACCGTTCGCCTAACTTATTCGCGGACCGAAGGCGATATCCTGGTTTTTTTGCCAGGGCAAGGCGAGATCTTTCGAGTCCTCAACCAATTGAACGGCGATGGAAGCCTCGCGGGATCGTCGGTGATGCCGCTGCACGGCAGCATGCCGCTAGAAGAGCAGTCTCGAGTCCTGCGTCCTTCGCCAAATCGAAAAATTATCTTAGCAACGAATGTTGCCGAAACTTCGTTGACCATCGAAGGAATTCGAACCGTGATCGATAGCGGTTTGGCACGCGTCATGCGATTTGATCCGCAGGTTGGGCTTGACCGGCTCGAACTGGAACCCATTTCGCAAGCTTCCGCAACGCAGCGATCCGGTCGCGCGGGACGTGTTGCAGCAGGCACGTGTATCCGATTGTGGGACGAGTCGTCGCATCGCAGCAGAGCCGCAAACATGGACCCGGAAATCCGTCGCATTGATTTAAGCGGCGCGATATTGATGTTGCATCTGTGGGGTGAGCAAGATGTCCGTAATTTCCCATGGTTACAGCCGCCTAGAGAAGAATCCGTCCAAGCAGCGGAAAAGCTATTGGAACGATTAGGCGCGCGGAGCCAAGATCATGTTACCAAGCTGGGGAAATTGATCGGCCGAATGCCCGTGTCGCCACGTTTGGCACGCATGCTTATCGAAGGGCACAAGTTAGGCCATCTGGAAAGCGTCGCTTGGGTGGCTGCAATGCTTTC